>JALNYD010000056.1 GCA_023230025.1 Candidatus Cloacimonadota bacterium
GGGCTTTGCAACTATCCCAATCCCTTCAATCCCAGCACCACGATCAGCTATAGTGTTCCCACAGATGGTGATGTAGCGCTCAGCATATACAACGCCAGAGGACAGTTGGTCAATACGCTGGTGAATGAGTATAAATCCAAGGGGAGATATCTGATTGCCTGGCAAGCAAAAGACCTGCGCGGTGCTTCGGTGGCTTCCGGTGTCTATTTTATGCGCTTACGTTCGGGTAATCAGTCCATTAGCCGCAAAATCCTGCTGACAAAGTAAACCGGATCCATTACGATCCCAGAGCTACCGGAGTCTTGCTCCCGGGTTCACGCTATGTTCAGCACTAGATCACCCCATAATACCCCCGTGGCATGCGGAGATTATGGGGTGATATAGTGCTGAAGTAGGGGTAAACCCGGGTGGAAGGAGTATCTGATGATGGGCAAAGAGATCAATCCATTGGAAGGCGTCCGGGCTGAAGAATGTGGTCGGGCTACCCTGTCCAAAAAAAGGAAGGATGTGAAAAATCGTTTATACTTGACATAAATTCGCTTTGTCCAAATTAGTGAAAAGCTTTAGAAAGCATCAAAAAGTACCCAATCAAATATGTGTTACGGGCTTTGCCCAAAGAAAGGAATTATGGATAGAATTATTCCAAACATGCTAGGTTACTTCCCTGAGATGGAACAGGATATAGAGCAGTTGTTAGATGATGAGAACTTCATATGGCATTCTGATGCATGCTCTCCGGGACTGATAATCAAGCAGTTGCGGGCAGGATTTCTTCAATATCACAGAGGCTTACTGGAATCTGCAGATGCGACATTTTCATCTATTTTAGCACAACTTCAAGCATGTAGTGGTCAAAAGTTTGATCAGTATAATGCAAGTGAGATAATGGTCTGTGCGCTGATCGGCAGATTCCATACTGCGTATGTAGGCAAAGGTTTGAAGCTGGCGATCGAGTTTCAACACAGGGCAAACACGATAATGGCAGTTTCAGAGGAATTTCCCGCCCAGTCATTAGTGCGAAGGGTTATGAAACTGATCGATGGGACGGTTCTGTCATTTAATGGTAAAAACGTTGAAGCCATAACTACCTTAAAAGAATTGTGTACATCCACAGGGTTGAACGCTGATAATCTAATCGAGTTAATCCTAAGCATCAGCGCCAAGATCAGGCTGGCGGTAGCATTGCTTAGAGTTAGAGATTTCGATGCTGCAATGGATCATTTGGAGCAAGCTTTGTCACTTTCAGTTCAGACCAATTTTCAATATGGAACAGCAGAAGCTCTGCGCCGCAAAGGTATTCTCTTGAGTTACCAGAAGGACATCGCTGGCTCCATCGAGTGTCTGAATGAGGCATATGAAGCCTACGATTCCATCAAGAATACTCATGGCTTGATCCAAACCCTATCGAGTTTAGGGAGAAATTACGGCACCTTTGAAACAAATCATGCTGAATTCTGCTATCGAAAGGCCCTGGACCTGGCTAAGTCACACAAATTTATGTTGGAACTGGGCACTCTTTATTCCCTAATGGGCGACGTATTGATGATCCAGGGTAGATTTCAGTCTGCCGAAAAGTACTATCTTCAAGATTATGAGCTTTCCCACCATGATGAATCGATCAGGCGCAAAGCTCACATAAACAGAAACCTGGGAAGAATCTACCACATCCAGAACAGACTTGTGGAAGCGATTACGCATCTGAAGGCATCGATGGAACACTTCGAAACTGTTCAGGACCGTACAAACTATGGATTTGTAGCGCTACGCTTGTGTCAGTGTTATCTGGATAAGGACGATTTGGAAGAGTCCAAAAAAATGGAACACAGCGTGCGAAGTATTTTCGGCGTGAACAGTGGCTTTGAATCCTCACTGTGCGATATGATGCTGGGTATGATATATCGAAAAGAGCATTCATACGAGGCAGCGATCCTTATCCTGAAAAAGAGTCTGCGCAGTCAGGAGCAGTTCGCACACAGTTTTGCCTACGTTCGCACCAATCTTGAGCTGGCTAACGCATATAAAGATAGCGGCGATATTGAGGCATACAAACGCGAACTTGTTAAGGTTATCAAGTTATCAAGACACCATTACTTTCAGGAGATTGAAGATAAAGCTCTGGATTACCTCCGCGAAGTAGATGAGAAAGAATGGGCCCGGCTCAGAAACATAGTCTATCTGGGAGTTTCCAGCGAAAATCAAGAAAGCAAAGAAATTATGATATCCGTGATGTATGCAGATATCAGAAATTACTCACGTCTTACGCATGAAAATGAAAGCACAAAAATGGCAGAATTTGTGAATGATTTCTTCAATATTGTCAGTAGAATTGTATATGCACATGGCGGCTTTGTTAATAAGTACATCGGAGATTGCGTCATGAGCTTGTTTGGACTGGACAACGAACTTATCAACAATGATGAGAGTGTGCTAACAGATTCAGTAACCGCTGCCTACAAAGCTGCCTTAGAGATTGCCAAATCTACCGAACTCCTTACCAAGCGGTGGGATTTGAAAGGCGAGATTGAGGTTGGAATAGGAATAGCCAGCGGCCCTGTCATTGCAGGATATTTTGGCAGCTTGGAACGAATGGAGTTCTCTGTGATCGGAACTACCGTGAACCTGGCCTCAAGAATCCAGAATTTTGCGACCAAGAATTACGCTCTGATCTGTGAGAATTCAGCTCATATACTGGCAGGTTTACCTCAGATTGAAGTTCATGAACCTATCATCTGCAAGGGATTCCCGGAAAAAGTGAAGGTATATTCTCTCAAATATCCAGTGCTTTGATATTATCAGTTCTAATCCTTACTGCTATTCTTATATCGTGTTTAGTTTGAAATGATATAATCCATTCCACCACCCAATATTGTATGGGGCTCCGCCCCATGCCCCGGCAAGATTATGTCATAAGACCGTTGCACAAGGCTGCAGAGCTTGTGTGACATGGCGTTTTGAGTCCCGTTGTGACCTGGCGTTATGAGTCCCGTTAGGGACGTAAGTTCAGATAGAAACGTGCGCCGTACAGCCATCTTAGTCCCATCGGGACGGCAGTTTAGATATAGCTAATCAGAAGATAGACATGGATATAATTATCTAAACTGTCGTCCCTACAGGACTCATATCAGCGTTTTATCCCCAGTCTATCTAAACTGTCGTCCCTACAGGACTCATATCAGCGTTTCATCCCCCGGCTATCTAAACTAAGTTCCCGATGGAACTAGAGGGACAATACCAAGGTTTTTAAGTCATCGCACAAACTCTGCAGCTAGTGAACTGATTATTCAATGGTCTTGTCAGTTCAAAGTGGAAACTGTGTTACTTCAAAATCACTAGCTTGCGTGAGGTGCCGGGCATATCCTTTACTCTCAGGAAATACATCCCGCTGGCATAATTCAGGTTTATAGGCAGCAGGTTGGATCCCGCTTTCAAATTGCTAAAACTGATCTCATCCATTTTTTGCCCGCGCAGGTTGTAGAGTTCCACCACGATGCTGCTCTGTACCTTATCCATTTCCAGTTCGATCTCGGCGAAATTCCGCATAGGATTGGGATAAATGCCCAGGATTCTGGCCGGGCTGGGGATCAGCATAGCGTCTTGATTGGAGACGCTTCGGCTAAATACGCTCACCTCTTTCACGGAGCTTGGCAAAAGGTTTACCCGCACATAGCAGACGGCATGGTCGGCCCGGATATCCACTTGCTCCAAAACACCACCAGCGGCAAGGTAACCCTCTGGGGCAAGCGGCATCCGAAACTTCAGCAGAGTGTTATTAAAGCCCAGGGATATGTTGTTTGTCACTATTGCCATCACACTATCCGCGGTCGCGTTGTTGGCAGGCAGATAACTTACGTGGATGTTTGTGCCGGAGGAACCAGCGTAGATGGTATTTTTGGGAGAAATTCCCGTATTTGATACCTGCACAACGCGATAGGCGCGATTACCGTCGCACACGCTCCGGGTCGACAGGCTGTAGGGATAGGAGTATATGTCTCCACTGTTGGAATGGATGTGGCCAAATATGGACATATCCAGTCCCAGTGCGTTGATATCCAATTGATCCCGAAAATCGAAATGGTGGAATAGCACTTTACGATGCTGGGGATGCGCGGCAAGGGTGCTGTTCAGCCACATCAGCTGGTTGTAGGTAAAGCTGTCGGATCCGTAAATGGCGGGGCGGAAGTTGTCGTAGTTGTTATAGGCTTCCATGCCGATGTATAGGGTGTTGTTATAGGTGAAATAGTAGTCCTGTGTATGCAGTTGCCAGTTATAATCCGTGTTATCCAGCCAGGACCAACCGAAGTATCGCCACCAATTTCGGCGTGACGAACCGGATGGCGGGGGGGTGGAATTCCATCCACCGATATCATGGTTCCCGGCGGTCACATATACCGGGACTTCCATTTCGGAGAGAATCTTTTGGGTCCATCCAAACCAGTATTGGTTGTTGAAGTTCTCCAGTTCACCTTCGTTGATCAGATCTCCGGTGATCAGAACAAACTCCGGACGGATGAGGTTGATGTCGTCCATCACTGCCCTGAAATCCACCACAGAAGTACTGTCTGTGTCGTAGCCGGGATTTGGGTAAAAAAGCCGATTTGGCAAATGCAGATCGGTGATATGCACAAAGTAATAGTTTTCTTTGCGGGATGGGATCACTTGTACCGCGTTTCGGGTAGTATCGTGGATTCCGCCGTCGGCGTTCACCTCGAGATCGTAGAGTTCAAAAACTGCTACCTGGGGGATCGAGACCTGTAGCTCCCAGCGCTGTGGGCTGTTCTGCCAGGAAGATGAAACAAGGGGCAGGTTTATTCGCTTCTGATCGTGAAGCAGCCATGCTTCAAAGCCGGTGGTATTTTGCGGGGCAAGGCAGGTGATTGTCATTGTTTCCCCTGGGATGTGGATGGCGGGGATGTTCAATAGCGGGCGTTGGATCACCGTGAGAGTATCTCCCAGGGTGTTATAGTTACCGTTCACGGTTACGGATCCATTCACGATGTGGGAGATCAGATCTTCGCCAAAGACCGCATTAGACAGATTCAGTTCCGATCTGCCCGTAGTTCTGGTGAGGAAGCTGAATTTGAGGAGGTTGCCGGTGCCATGCAGGGGATATTGGCTTTGATAGCTGATGTTCAGATGCCCGGGCTGGCTGTTCACACTTACATCCCCGGTCTCCGATAGTGTGGCGGCCTGGATGACTTCCTGATGCTGCAGAATTACGGGATCGTAATAGAGATCAAGGGCATAGCTGTCGTAACCCTGAGAGCTTGCCAGATTGTATGCTTCCAGAGCCACGATAATCTCGCTATCAATGCCAGCGGTAAGGTTGGGCAGATGAAGCGAAACTGCCGCTCCATCCTGCACCAGGTCTGCCTGGAAGCGGGGATTGATTGCATACACGCCAAAGCTGTAATCTACAATGCCTGAGATGGAAGCGAATACCATGCCATTACTGATGCCATCCCACTCATGGTTGGAAGCAAAGAAGCCGTTATCGATCTGGCATTCGCCGCTGCCGTCATTCACATAGAATTCCTCATAGTAGTTTGGCACTTGGGATACACTTACGTTTTGAACTGTCACCAGGACGCTTTCCCAAGCTTCAGCGACGCCGGCGAGAGTGCCTGTGGAGAGGATCGATGGTTCTGGCAGCGGGTTGTTTTGGCTAATCACCTGAAATGACGAGACGTCGGTGATCTCCGTGAGATCGTAATATTCATCCACAATCCCGGTGATTTGCACGAGATCGCCCAAACTTGGCTGGTTCGAATTGTTATAGATGAAAAGCCCGCTCCAGGGGCCTCCGGTTTCGTCTGTAATATAGTATCTGTTGCCGTTATATCCGGTTCCGGATACGATGCCCAGCACCGTAACTTCCTGATCCAGATAAGGCGAGATGCCATCCGGCTCCATGGTGTATTGGATGTCGTAACAACTGAGTACGGGTTGGGCGGCAAGCATGCCGGCAACCAGACTGAGTATGATTGGCAAGATATATCTATACATTTTGTCTCCTGATTACATTCCTTGAGGCTCTGGGGAAAAAAACCATGATACATCCTGATAAAACCTGCCGCATTTGTCAAATTCTATCTTCGCATGAATGCATGGTCAGGGGCAGAGGGATCTGAATTGCAGAAAGAGTCTAAGCCTTGTTATAGGCAAAATACTTGACAATTATCATGGAGACCTAAGATGGCATCAAAATAACGAAGTACAGGAGGTAAAATCCAATGAGACAGAAAGATACTGCCCTCTCCACCGATGCAAATAGTGTGAATATGGTGCCCCTGGACTTTGGTGTGTTTAGCTCCTGAACCCTGCATTCCAAGAGTCTTTTCATACATCCCCTGACCTACGCGGCATCTATAAAGTATTATCCGGGGCTCTGTGCATTCAGGATTCAATCCTGTAGTGCGGGCTCACAAACGAATCATCATCAATAGCAAACCCAGAGACCCGTTGTAACCATCAAGCAGAGATTGGAGAAAGATCATGACTGCTATCCGATTCGTTCTTTATTATATGAAACAGCTCAAGCTGAAGTATCTGTGCACAATTTTGTTCGTTATTCTGGCTGCAGGCTTCAGCTTTCTAAGTCCATTGATTATCCGCTTCACAGTTGATTCTGTGATTGGTAGTGCTCCGGCAGAGCTACCCTTTGGCATTGCCGTTATTCCCGAAACTGGCAGCTTCATCCCCTTTATCAAAGCCAACATCTGGTTGGCTGGACTGGGAATCGTGCTGGTGAGTTTGATTGCGCATGGCTTCACTTTCTTAAGAGGTAAGTTTAGTGCAGAAGTATCCGAGGAGTTTGCCCGGCGCTTGAAAAATGCGCTATATGACCACATCCAGAAGCTACCCTATAGCTGGCATAGCAAAGTGCAGACCGGCGACATCATTCAGCGCTGCACCTCCGATGTTGAGACAATTCGCAGGTTTATGGGCTTGCAATTTGTCCAGTTGGGGCGGGGTGTATTCATGGTGCTGCTGCTGGTGCCGATCATGCTCTCAATGGATACCCGCATGACTCTGGTATCAATGCTTGTGGTGCCCTTCATCTTCATCTATGCCTATGTGTTTTTTCGCCAGGTGCGGCGGAGATTTCAAGCTGCGGATGAGGCTGAGGGATATCTGACCACGGTATTGGAGGAGTCCATCAGCGGGATCCGGGTGGTAAGAGCCTTCGCCAGGGAAGATTATGAGATTTCACGCTTTGAGGCAGCAGCCGATGACTACCGGGAAAAATGCCGCAAATTGATCACGATTCTGGCCTATTACTGGTCTTCTTCAGACGCTTTGTGTCTGATCCAGATTGCCGGTGTGTTCATTTTTGGCATCGGTTGGACTATTTCCGGTGAGATCAGTCTGGGTACGCTTCTGGCCTTTAGCACCTATGTGGGAATGCTGCTGTGGCCGATCCGTGAAATGGGCAGAATCCTTACCGATATGGGACGCGCTCTGGTTTCCATTGGGCGTCTGCAAGAAGTGATGCAAAGCCCTGTGGAGGATTTGGTATCCGGGATCAGGATTCCCCAAGCCAGTCGTCTGAAGGGTGAAATAGAGTTTCAAAAGCTCAGTTTTGCCTATGACGAGGCGCACCCGATCCTGCAGGATATCAATCTGAAGATCAGTTCAGGAGAGACTGTAGTGATTCTGGGAGCAACCGGATCAGGAAAATCTACCCTGACTAATCTGATCCCCCGGCTCTTTGATGAATATCAGGGAAGGATTCTGATCGATGGAATGGACATCAGCACCTATAATCGCAAAGATTTACGGGCTCAGATCGGGATTGTGCTGCAAGAGCCATTCCTGTATTCCCGCTCAATTACTGAAAACATAGGCATGGCGCTAAAGGATGTGGATCCAGCCAGGATCGAGAAAGCCTCTCGTGAGGCTGCCCTGCACGATAGTATTTCAGAGTTTGAGCATGGTTATGAGACGGTGATTGGCGAACGCGGGATCACCCTTTCCGGAGGCCAGAGGCAGCGCTGTGCCATGGCACGTGCTCTGGTTATGGATCCGGCAATCCTGATCTTTGATGATGCGCTTTCCGCGGTGGACAGCGAAACCGAGCAGATCATCCAGAACAATCTGCTTTCCCGCAAAGGACGCTCGACCACGATTATTATCACGCACCGTCTGACCGGAGTGGCTTTGGCAGACCGGATCGTGGTTCTGGAACATGGCAGAATCGCCCAGATGGGCACTCATAAAGAGCTTATTGCTCAGGATGGAGTGTATCAGCGGATCTGGAAGATTCAGCATATGCTGGAGCTTGAAGCCAGCTAAGGATGCATTATGCAAGAAAATATAGAGAAAGAATATACCAGTAAGTTTGATTGGAGCCTATGGTTGAAAATGCTACATCAACTCAAAGGCCATAAATCCAAAGTGCTTCTTTTGACTTTGGTCATGGTGTTCAATGCTTTGATTGATACGACCTTACCTCTGATGACCAAGTATGGCATTGATAACATGATCATTCCAAAGGACTACTCCGGCATCCAAACCTTCAGCCTGATGTATATCCTGTTGATACTCTTTCAGTTTGTGAATGTCTATCTTCTGATTGATCTGGCAGGACGCATTGAGACAGGCCTGAACTTTGACCTCAGAAGCAAAGCATTTCGCAAGCTGCAGGGTATGAGTTTCAGCTATTTCGATCGCACCTCCAGCGGCTGGATTGTGGCTCGTGTAACCTCGGATATAAATCGCCTGGGTGATGTGGTAGCCTGGGGAATCGTTGATCTGATCTGGGGTTTTGCCATGATCATCTTTGTCTTGGGAGTGGTTTTCAGTCTATCCTGGAAGCTGGCTTTGATTCTGCTGGCCTTGATGCCGGTGATCGCTATCATCAGCATCTATTTCCAGGAAAAGATGTTCCGGCTCTTCCGTCAGGTGCGCAGGTATAACTCCATGATTACTCACAGCTTTGGCGAAGGGATACATGGTGCCAAGACAACCAAGACCCTGGTGTGTGAGGATGCCAACCTGGATGAGTTTATGGGACTCAGCCAAAAGATGTATGGAAGCTCGATCAAATCTGCGATCATCTCAGCTTTGTTCATGCCGATGGTCCTGATGATATCATCTCTGGGAACAGGTCTTGTGGTCTGGATCGGCGGAGCTTCAGTTTTGGGGCAGGTAATCAGTTATGGCACATTGGTGGCCTTCATCAGCTATACCATGCACCTGTTTGAGCCCTTTTCCAATGTCGCCAGGCTCTTTGCCGAGATGCAGCATGCCCAGGCCTCGGCAGAACGTGTGTTTTCCTTGATCAACCTGGAACCGGAGATTACGAGTAGTGAAGATTATACTCAGGCATGGAAGGAAAAGCCCATGCAGGGAAAGATCAGCCTCAAGGACATGAGTTTTGCCTACAAAGAGACTCATCCGGTGTTCCAGAACTTCAATCTGGAGATTGCGCCTGGTGAATCCGTCGCTTTAGTGGGTGAGACCGGCACTGGAAAGACCACCCTGGTAAACCTGATCTGCCGTTTTTACGAACCGCAACAAGGCCTGATTGAGATTGATGATATCGATTATCGAAAGCTGCCTCTGAAATGGATTCATAGCAATCTGGGCTATGTGCAGCAGGTGCCGCATCTCTTTCAGGGTAGTGTGATGGAAAACATCCGCTATGGCCGGCTGAATGCCAGCGATGAAGAGGTGATGGAAGCAGCCAGACTGGTATGCGCCGATGAGTTCATTCAGAACCTTCCGGATACCTATGATTACAAGGTTGGTGAAGCTGGGAATCTGCTTTCCACAGGGCAAAAGCAGTTGATCGCATTTGCCCGTGTGGTGCTGGCTGATCCGGCTCTGTTGATCCTGGACGAAGCCACGGCTTCCATTGATACCGAAACCGAGCAACTGGTGCAGGAGGCCATGCACGTGGTATTGAAAGGACGCACGGGAATCATCGTGGCGCACAGGCTTTCCACCATTCGTCAGGTGGATCGAATCCTGCTGCTGCACAAAGGTGAGATCCTGGAAATGGGCAATCATCACGACCTGATGCACAAAAAAGGCCGCTATTACCAGCTCTACATGAACCAATTCATGCAGGAAGTGGCGGAAGAGGAATTACAGAAGGAAGCCTGATTCAAAATGCTTTCCTGATCCAGAAGAGGTGAACGGCTCGTTACTCCACTGCCCTATCTGGGCTAAATCAGGTTTTGTATAAGCTGTTTCGAGATATAGGATAGGGGATACCGGTATGGTATCCCCTTAGTTCAGCTTTAGTTGCTGCCTGTTACGCGGTAAAATCTATGAGTTTGACTGCTGCTATCCAACCAGGTATTGCCGATTATGGCGTCCTCCAGCAGCTCCCATCCAGAAGGAAACTCCGGGTATGGATCATCAGCAACATACACTCTGTATGTATTGGCACCTGGCAGAATATCCCAAATCAGGGTGATTCCCTCGATTGATGTGCTGATTTGCAGGTTTTGCACGCTTCCCAGGCTGATGAAGTTCAGTGAAGTAGAGCCGAGGCCAAAGTCACCAAAGCTGTTGAGTCCGCTTCTTGAGATCAATGGAGCTTCATTGCTGCCTGTGCAGGGAATATGCGTTCCGTCCGATTGCCAGGGGCTTTGATCATCGCTACGCCACAGCAGATGCAGAGCACTGTAATCATTGATCCCGCCATAGCCAGCGGCGAGAATGCCGATGCTATAGGAGCCGGTTTGTAATCCTCCCTCAGCAGACAAGCGCCAATAAGCCTCCGTGCCCATGTTTGTGAGTTCTGTGCCGTCATCAGTGAGGGGCAAGCCCACCAGTCCCGGATCCTCGTAGATGGTGCTCAGGTAAAGACTGCCTCCACTAACATGCGGATCATCGAAGCTAAGTTGCACCGGACGATAGTGTGAAGCAGTTCCAATCGGGAAAAGCACTTCGGTATCGGTAGTCTCAAGCCAAATGCAGAAATCTCCATGGATATGACCATTCTCGCGAAGAAGAGTCCCGGCTGATACACTGGAGCCCAAAGTGAGATCAGGGATATGGATCACGCCCCCAAGCAGATTCAAAGTCTGGGTAACGGCCAATGATGCTCCGATGACCAAGCCCGGATTGTTCACAGTGAGGCTGCGCACCACATCCGGCAAGCCATCACCCGCGTTTTGCATTTCTAAGCCATTGTAAGTATAATTGCCGGTTGTGGAATAAGTCCGGCTACCAGTCTTTTGGATGTTTCCGCTTGATTCACTCAGGCTGATTCCATCCACCGATCCGATAATCAGGCTGGAATTGCCAGCAGCAGTGAAGTTCCCTGCTCCCCCCAGGTATCCGGTACCCAGATCCAGAGTTCCATTATTCGTAAAATTACCGTTGGTAACCAGGTTTGCGCCATTCTGCAGAGTAAAGGAGCCTGAAGCAGAGGTTCCCATGCACGCAGCCAGAAGATCGACATCGTCTTCATCCCGAATCTCCCCCAGAGCACCATCCAGAGTGACATCCACATTGTTGGTACTGAAACTGCCATAGCGTAAGATCAGCTTGCCTGCCAGATGATATTCTGCCCCGCTGCCAGCGTCATTATAATGAGTGGAGCTTCCAGCATAGAATCTGATGCTGCCTGTTTCCAGCCAGAAAGTGCCATAGTTGTTCAAAGCGCAGACATCAAAATTGGAGTATCCGGAGCCAGTTTTATGCACCAGCCCATAGTTGTTCAGGATGGGTGTATTGGATCCGCCACCGGTGTGCCACACTGATAGATTATCTCCAATATTTAAAGTGGCTCCGTCATTAATATTGAAGTTCAGGTTTCCTCCGCCCATCCCACTCATCATGTTTACCGTGCCGTTATTGTGGAAAGTACCATTTCCCATACGCTTTGTGCCAGAGCCAGTAAGATTCAGGATGCCATCGGCTCCCAGATAGTAGTTACCCACAAAAATGTCCCCTTCCGTCCAATTGTGAGTGCCATTATAGAAGATCTTCCCGTTTCCGCCCAAATGACCGCCATATTGGTTGATTGCAATAGTTTCGGCAATCTGTAAGCCCATGGTGGTACCCAGTGTATTCAGATCACCTCCGGTACTCAGGCGCAATTCTCCCAAGCCTGTGATCTCAGTTCCTTCCTGGCAATTCAGCGGATAGCCCTCTGACAATTCCAAAATGGCATCCTGGGCAAGCTGATAGTCTCCATTTCCGCTGGAACTTGTACTGGGTTTCAGCTTCAGTTTGGCATTGGCGAAGATATTTACCTGCATCAGGTTGTTGAAATTCGATGAGTCATAATACAGCGTGCCCTGCTGCACTTCGATAGTTGCATTATTAGTGGTGTTTAGCTGATTCAAGGAACAAGAGCTATCCCCAGTCTTTAGCAAGAGACCGTCATTTACCAGGCTGCTGGGGCCAGAACCCCCTCCACCATGCCAAAATCCGCTTCCGGAAGTAAATTCGA
>JALNYD010000373.1 GCA_023230025.1 Candidatus Cloacimonadota bacterium
AACTGAAACTAAGTCTGAAAGATATTGGCATCAAGTATAAATACATGGGTTCTGCTTTGGGAGGTCGCCCAGAAGACAAGAGTGTCCTAAGTTCAGATGGTAAAATCATTCGTGAGTACATAGAACAAAAGGACTGGTATCAGATAGGAATCCAGGAGTTGATCAACTTGGCACAGACTGGCAAAAAAGTGGCTTTGATGTGTAGCGAAGAGGACCCTACTCATTGCCATAGAGGTTATATTGTGAGCAATACGCTAATTGATAAAGGAATCCAAGTCTTACATATAAGGGCAAACGGAGAAGCCCAGGACCTGGGACATATAAGTTCACCTACTGATCAGATGGAGATACCGTTATGAAAAAGCAGATTATCCTTTACACTATAGGGTTTGCCCAAAAGAAAGCTGAAGTGTTTTTTACTATTCTTAAAGACAATAACATCAAGACCCTGATAGATATCCGGCAAAGTAATACAAACATATATGCCGGATTCACAATCAGAGACAACTTGCAGTATTTCCTGAAGGAGATTTGCGATATTGAATATGTAGAGAATAAGCTCTTCGCTCCAACAAAAGAGATCAGGGATCAATATCACAAAGATGAAGACTGGTTTAAGTACGAAAGTGGGTATTTGAATCTATTGGAGAGTCGAAACGCAGTGAACTCCATAACTACTGACCAAATAGATAAAGCAGTGCTACTATGTTCTGAGCCTGTTGCTGATCATTGTCATCGTAGGCTGGCTGCAGAGTACATCAGAGGACGTTTATCTAAAGTAAGGATAATTCATCTATGATTTGTCGAATCGTTATCACAGGTATAACAAATATGAGTGTAGGCTATATTTGCATAAGCGGTTACGATATGTCTACGCGGAGATATTTCCGGCCAATTATACCAGGCTCACATATCGCGGAGTTGTTTCTTAGTTCTCACAATTCTCCAATCGAACTTGGTAGCACAGTGGAACTGGACTTGTCTTATACTGAAACACAAGCTTCGCCACCTCACATAGAAGATAAGGCCTTTGATCCTTCAACTGTAAAAGTCTTGGATTCAATGACAAGAGATCAGTTCAGTAGCTTTATTGAATCGATAGCTGACGAATCTGTGGAATCCATCTTTGGATACGAAATTGAGTTAATTAACGGGCAACCGATACTGCCAGAAGGATCGGGAGCTAGATCATTAGGCGCTATAATGGGGCGAAAATGTTCAATTTACAGTGATCATATAGGCAAGTCAAGATGCGATTTTGTTGACCAATCCGGTTGTGAGTATCGGCACCTACCGATTGTAGGCAGAGATGAGTGGGTTAAGAAGCCTGGAAACTACCAAAATGTTCCGATAAGACTGAGCTTAACTAGGCTGTTTCAGAAAAGTGATGAATCGGAACCAGTGTACTGGATGCAGGTCAGCGGAGTTATTGCCGCACAATAATGTGGCCTCAACTGGTAAATCCTGACCAATAGTTAAACGTGATATGTTTGCATATAGGTATCGTATATCTGCTGCACATACTTTGCTTCTGAGATATTTATGAAGACATCGAGAGTGGATATTTATTCTGTATCATCGCTTTTTATCTTGTAGTTCTTATTGCAAACCTGATACCAGAATTAAGGAGGAATAATGCTGAATCAGAAATGCCCAAAATGCGGTTCGAAAATGTACTGGAGAAAGGCCAAGCAAGGCTCACATGAAGGCGATATGTTCATAGGTTGTGGGAATTATCCCACTTGCAAACATGTCCTGCATCTCGCTTGTTCTAAGTGCAACGCACCAATGGTAATCAGACTGGCAACAACAGGGAAAGGCGCAGGGAAGTATTTCTGGGGTTGTAGCAATTATCCCGAATGTAAGGAGACAGTAGCAATTTACCAGTGAAACGCACATTTCTCCCTGAAGTGTGCATCAACTTTCAAAGATTGTAAAGAGGTCTTAGAATGCAACGTCTTTTTGACCAAATCACTGCAGAAGATAATGTCCGCCTTGCAGTAGAACTAACGTTGAATGATTTAGGCAAGGAAATGTTCTGTAACCCCATCCAGATCGAGCACTGCAGGATCAATCAGAATAAATACATCAAGTTAACTAGAGATAGGCTTTTGGATTATAAGAATTACGAATCAAGAGTCTCCATCAGGGCTTTGAAAAGGAAAAATGATTTTGCTCTCCGCAATTTTATTATTCCTGATATAGAGGATAACATCGCTAGGATGGCTGTAGTTTTGCCCATTGCAAACGAACTGGAAGCCAAATTGATAGATAATTGTTTCAGCAACAGAAGAGGTGAGCAGATAAAGCTGAATAACAGCCTAACGGAGGATTACGCTAAACACGGATGGCCAAAATTCTGTGAATGGCAGGCTGTTGCGGTGAAAAACTACAATCTACTACTGAAAACTGATTTATCATCGTTTTTCGATAGCGTCTGCCACGAACATTTGATTAACGCTATTAGAAAAGAGTTTGGAATTCCCAGTAACGATCCTCTGGTATTTCTCCTGAAGCAAATGTTCAAGGTTAAACATGTATACTCCGGTCATAGCGATCCGAAAGAAGTAATTCATGGTATAACCATTGGTCCCTTGGGAAACCATGTTTTTGCAAACCTGTTACTTAATGAGATTGATCATATCATGCTTTCCATAGCCGGCATAGAATACGGTAGATATGTTGATGATA
>JALNYD010000377.1 GCA_023230025.1 Candidatus Cloacimonadota bacterium
GGGAAATGGCTTTGTGATCCCGGCAGGATATCTGCGAGAACCGCTTTCATCCCTTCCTGAGAACGCCATCATCCTGCTGCACAGCAAAAACGGCCACACTCCCAAACAGGAATTGATGCATTGCCTGAAGAATCTGCAACTGCCCCTATTCATGGTAAACAGCCAGGCATCCAGAATCCTCCGCGATAACGCGGAAATCACACCTTCATCCCTGATGGGAAAAAGCATCAGCCTGGTTTCCGCAATCGCCCATCCCGATAGCTTCGAATCATCTGCGCGCGCCATGGGTATCCACTTCCAAACCCATCACCGCTTCCCAGATCATTTCGCCTATCATGATGATGCCGCCATGACCAATCTCTTAAATGACGTTTCAGAATATCTGCTTTGCACTGCCAAGGATTATACGAAGCTGCAGAGCGTGCCCACCCTCAAAGACCGTCTGCTCTGCCTGAACCTGGAAACCACCCTGGATTCCGCCTTGGTGGATAAGGTGATGGAGTTAATTGAGAATTGAGAATTGGGTGAACAGTGAACGGTGAACGGTGAACAGTGAACGGTGAACAGTGAACAGTGAACAATGAATACACGGGGGGGGTAATTGAGAATTGGCGGCGAAGCCTTCTATCTCGTGAGGCGAAGCCGAACCCCATATCGCTGCGAAGCAGCCCATCTCGTGCGTAGCACCCATTTCGCGACGAAGTCGCCCATCTCGCACGAAGTGCCTATCTCGTGAGGCGAAGCCGAATCCCATTTCGTTGCGAAGCAACCCATATCGTGCCGCAGGCACCCATATCGCACGAAGCGCCCATTTCGTTGCCAGAAATCCGCTTTTTTAGGTTGACATATTAGAGCCGGGATGAAAAGCTGCTTACAAGCGATAGTTGGAGTTGACGATGTCTTTTGTACACTTGCACAATCATTCACAATACAGTTTATTGGACGGTGCCTGCCGGGTTGACCGCATGGTGAAGCTCGCTCAGGAAATGGGTATGCCCGCAGTGGCGATAACCGATCACGGCAATCTATTTGGGGTGATAGACTTCTATAAATGTGCCCGGAAAGCCGGAATCAAGCCGATTATCGGGATTGAGGCATATATCATCAGTGGGGATCTGGATAGTGAATTGAGCAAGAATGATACTCGCCATCATCTGATCCTCCTGGCGCAAAACCTGAGCGGATACAAGAATCTGATGAAGCTCTCTTCAGCTTCTTATATCAGGGGTTTCTATTACAAGCCCCGGATCAACAAAGCCCTGCTTGCCCAGCATAGTGAAGGGCTGATCTGTCTTTCCGCCTGCGTGAAGGGTGAAGTTCCCTCCCTGTTGCTAAATGGCAGAATCAATCAAGCCAAAGAGACTGTCGCCTGGTACAAGGAACTCTTTGGCGACCGCTACTATCTGGAAATCCAAAATCATGGGCTGGATATGGAAAAGGCGGTGATGCCCCAGGTGATAGATTTGGCCAGGGAAATGGATGTGCCGCTGGTATTGACCAATGACTGCCACTATCTGCATCAGGAAGATCATGAGGCTCACGATATTCTGCTTTGCATCCAAACCGGAAAGTTGCTGAATGATCCCGGGCGCATGCGTTATAACACCACTCAGCTCTATTTTAAATCTCCCGAAGAGATGGCGGCAATCTTCCCCGAGGTTCCCGAGGCCTATAACAACACTCTGAAGATCGCGGATCGCATTGATCTGGAATTGATCTATGACCATTTCCTCCTGCCCAAGGTGGAGACTCCTCCTGACTATCCGGAAATGGGCGATTGGCTGAAGCACCTCTGCTATGAATCCGCCGGGAAGAAATATCCTGGGCTGCCGCAGGAAGTGGTTGAACGCATCGAATATGAACTGGGCGTGATCAAGCGCATGGGCTTTGAGGGATATTTCCTGGTGGTGAAGGACATCATCGACAATGCCCGCAAGCAAAAGGTTCCGGTGGGCCCAGGTCGCGGTTCAGCGGCTGGCAGCATCATTGCCTACCTTTTGGATATCACGAAGATTGATCCCCTGAAATATGGCCTGCTCTTTGAGCGTTTCTTGAATCCGGACCGCATCAGCATGCCCGATATCGATATTGACTTTTGCGCCCAAGGCAGAGGCAAGGTGATTGACTACATCGTCCAGAAGTTCAATCGCGAAAGCGTTACTCAGATCATCACCTTTGGCACTCTGGGAGCAAAAAGCGTGATCAAGGATGTGGCCCGTGTGCTTTCTATATCTGCTTCGGAAGCCAATATCATCACCAAGACCATCCCCGGCATGGTTAAAAGCCTGGAAGATGCCCTGAAGCAATATCCTGAGTTTGCGAACCTGATCAATCAAAACGAATTGTACCAAAGCATCCTGAAACACTCCATCGTATTGGAAGGCCTGATCCGCCAAACCGGAATCCATGCCGCGGGCGTGGTGATTGCTCCGAGTGATTTGACCGAATATGTGCCGCTTGCCTGCAGCATCCAGAAGGATAGTGAAAAGGTGATCCTGGTGCAATATGAAGGCAAATGGCTGGATGAATTGAAGATGCTGAAGATGGACATCCTGGGGCTCAAAACCCTCACCCTGATCCAGAAAAGCATCGATCTGATCCAAGAGAGTCACAACGTGGATGTGGACGTGGATAGCATTCCCCTGGATGATAAGAAGGTGTATGGGATGCTTAGCCGCGGAGAA
>JALNYD010000376.1 GCA_023230025.1 Candidatus Cloacimonadota bacterium
CTCAGTGGCTTCCTTATCGTTATACGCTCCACCATTTGAAGGTCTGTTGGTAAATCCACTCACATTAATCCATCTGATCCCCTGCTCACCTAGTTTTTGTGTTTTGAGAAGGTCCATCTTGGTTGCTATACGTAACGAGGATTGATAAAAAAAACGGTTGGAGAATTCAATAATACTATTATGGCTGCGGTGATGATCTTGTAGGATAACAGTGTCCATGTTGTTGATAGCCTTGGATAGGTCAAACAGGGAGTTTTTAGAATACATCCAGACCAATCTATTGAAATCAGGATCGAATTTTGCTAATAGTTTCAGGTCCTGTTTTTCCGGAAGTTTGCTGATATGCTTAAGCTGCTTGTCATCACCGATTATGACTGCGTTTTTTGCTCGATATAATAACGGAAGCACAGAGGCAATATCGCATTGACTTGCTTCATCGATGATCAACAGGTCAAAGTAGCCTGGCTCAAAGGGTATTCTGCCCCTTGCAGAAAGAGCAGTTACTGCCCAACAAGGAAAGACCTGAGAAAGATCGAAGAGCAGGTCATAATGACGTCGTTTAAGCTTCTGGACCTCCTTTTCATTCATGTTCTGCGGCATGTCGTTCAAGACTTGGACGGAGACCTTCAAGTCTGATAACTTCCTTTTTTGCTCGACACTGAGTTGACTGGGGAGGCTCTCCAAGTACAAACTCCAATAACGGAAATCCAAGTCAGACAAGTTCTCATACAAGTTTTTACGCTCCCTGGAGATGTCTTCGAGGGGCCGCAACTTCTGAAACTTGCTAAGATCCTGCAGATATCCCTCTATCTGCACCATATCATGCCAAATCTCAGAATTAGCTTCATGGATTTCGGACCATCGTTGCAAATAAGTCTGCGGGTCAGTAAAAACTACCTTCTCATCTACTGCGCGCAAGAGATTAGGTTGTACTCGGGCTGTAGTTTCTTGAAGATCAAGCATACGTTTTTTCGCATGCAGTATCCAAAAGAGCCTAACAAACATTGGCTGTATGCCCTTATTAGCCCTGTTGATTGCCAAGGCTAAAGAATCAATGCCGGTTTTGGCTGCGGAAAGATCCACTGACCTGATATCATCGAATCGCATCGGACTTACCTTGTCACGCAGGGCCTCCAGAGCGATCTCTAATCTGTCCAGCGCATTACGTTGCCTTATAAACTCCTCTTCCTCCATGGCCAGGGCTTTCAGGCGAGCAACCAGCTTATCCCTTTTCTGCCTTATCAGGTCAATTTCTTGAGTTGTGGTTTGAGAGGGTGAGGTTGTCGCATAATTGACCAGATAATTTGCTAACTTATCGCGATACTCGTTTGATCCAGTCCTGAGCAGTATTGGTCTTGACCCCAGGCTGTTCACCCTGGCTTCCACGACATCAACTGCCTGGTTATTCTTACTGGCAAACAGTACCTTCTTGCTTTTCCAAAATGAGTTCACCAAAAGGTTGGCCACGACTTGTGATTTGCCTGTTCCCGGCGGTCCCGTAATTGAAGTCAGCGGTTCACTTAGCGCTTTTGAGATCGCAAGGCGTTGCTCCAGGTTCATGGGGAAAACCTCAAGCAAATCTTCGAAACTTGATTCAGAACTACTGGTAATAGCTCCCGACAACCACTGACCCAGGGCAGTAGATTTATATTTTTCTTCCGGGATTTTTGACAATGCCTTCAGTTCACTTTCCAGTCCCACTGTATAGGGCGAGCGATCTGCCAAAATTATCACCGCTTTGTTATAAATACCGGATTCACTGAGCTCAGATATCTTTTTTTTTGCATCAAGGGCTTCCGGATTCATCTCTCCTTTCCACTTCCACCCTTGCCGGACATGAGCCAGATTGTAAATAACATCAATCCAATCAGGAAGTTCCTCGTTGTTGAACCCCAATTCTTCTTCCAGATCATTAATCTCTTGGGTGATACTGGCGTCATCCAGAGAAGTGATGTCTTTTATAGCTTTGTAATTGAAGATTGGTGCCTGGTTGGCTATTTCGTATGATCTATCCTTCTCAGATTTTGTTATCGGTAAGTATAAGATCGGTTCCAGGAGGTATCCCTCCCAATTGGATCTTCTAGAGCTTATATGACTCAAGTAACACGGATATCCCAAGTACAATGCCTTTGCGTTGCTTTGTTTGTTCAGCAGGCTGACCAGTCTTTGCCCTTCCACAGAGGATAGAAGTACACTCACGTCAATGTCCAGCAGCTGCTCTATCTCGCAGTACTCCAGGTCGTCATATTTACTTTCAGCGAAAACGCTGATGCCGTTTTCATCATCATACCCTAGGCAGGCAAGATAGTAATCACACAAAGAAGTAAGCTCGGTAGGTTTAAACACCGCAGTAATTACCTTGTTTTGTGTGTAATCGGCAGCCAGGTACCACCTGTAGTATTTGTCCCGTATACACAAGCTGGCCAGCTTTCCGTATAAAAGGCTGTTCACAGAGTGGTTGTCAGCCCCGGCATACCTGGCTATCTCATATGCTTTTAATCCCGGATGCTCTTGTAATATTTGTTTGATGCTTGACTTCAAATCTGACATACGGATTTCCTTATTTTAACCCAGGGTACAATCCTAGCCTTTCGCACTCTGAGTAATGGGGAACCTCACACATATGAATCTCAGATATCAGTGATCCAATCGTTTTCACAAGCATGGTAGCGAAAGGGTTCTCT
>JALNYD010000375.1 GCA_023230025.1 Candidatus Cloacimonadota bacterium
TTATGTCCTCGATAGCATTATCTGAGTTCGACGGCCCATCCCGACCACTTGACCGGACTAAACCCAGCCAATGAATTTTAAGAACCCTGCCAGCGACAACTGACAGGGAATTTTGGTTTGTCAGGGTTTAACAGAATGCCTGGTGCGTAAGTCCAGCCCTTCCAACCTCAAGATATACGATGCCGCGGTAACCCTGCCCAGGATTGCTTGGCCCAAGGCAACATTGCCGATCACCTTCGGCCAGTTTTCAATGGGCAGCTGGGTGCAGATGATGGTCGAAGTCTCATCATAACGGTTTTCCATCAATTCCAGCAGGATCGGTGTCCACTGTTTCTCTGGTGGTTGGCAAAGCCACTCATCAATCACCAAGAGCGGGAAACGCGAGTAGTAACGCAGTTTCCTTTCGAACTTCGGCATATCATGTGAGTACAGCTGGGTGAGTTCACGCATCAAGGACGGGTAGGAAACAACCTTGGTCCGGTAGCCGCATTGACAGGCGCGACAAGCTAAAGCCTTTGATATATATGATTTACCTGTCCCGCTAGCACCTACCACACAAATGTTGACATGGTTCTTGATATAATCGCAGGTTGCCAACCTATCCATGGTAAGCTTGTCCAGATTGCGTCCAGGATGGTATTCAATCCCATCAATATTGGCCGATGTATTATGCAGCTTCGCCATCTTCAGCAGCCTTTCAGCTCTGCCGTTTCTGCGTTGCACCATCGCCTTGGTTGTAGCATCAAGCAGCACATCCACCAACGGAGTGTTTTGCATCGAAGGCGAGGAGAATGCCTCAACCAAGCCCATTGCAATACCATCCTCTCCCAGATGCTCGAAGTTCATCACCAGTTGCTTTTCCTTGCCTGTCATCGGGAACCTCCTGTCTCATGGACACAGTAAAGGTCTCCCAGAGCCTGCTCATCCACATCCATCCCGGATGCTGATTCACCAACAGGGATGACGACATCCTTTAGGGTCTTTGCAATTGCATTTACAGCCTTGTAGGAGTGAAAACCGCTTTCCAGTCCCTGCTTGCAAGCTGCCTCCAGACACTCAGCAGAATATCGTTTTGCTATGCGCAGGATGCCTACACACGAGCGAAAGGACTGCACTTCATACTCCCTGCTTGCCAGCACGTTCCTGATCATCTGCTCGGTGGCAGGCCCAATCCTTCTCGCTTGACTGAGGAAATGGTCCGCCGACCAGAGCAGGTAGTCACGATGCTTCTCGGGAATATGCTCGGGCAGGGTGCTTTTCTGGCCCTTCACCGGCAGCCTTGGATGCACAGCCTCCAATTTATCCTTGTAGTAGATATACACTGTATCAGCAGATGCCTTTACCTGAACCTCGCTTTTTATCCGATTCGGTGATAGGCTGTAAAACCGGTAATCAAACTCGATGTGATAATCCGGAGCAACTGTTGCCGTGATCCGATCGAAAAGTTGAAAGGGTTTGATCGGAAGCGGCAGCAGTTCTGTCTGTTCCTGCTCCCTGAACAAGGCCAGCCGTGAACCTTCCTTCTTCTTGAAGTCGGATGCATTGAGCTGATCCATGTAGTCCCAGATGCATTGGTTCATTTCCCCGAGCGAAAAGAACTTCTGGTTTCGCACTGCTGCGATTATCTGACGGGATGCATACCCGACAGACCCTTCGACCACGTTTTTGTCTCGGGGAGCCTTGGTCCTGGCTGGAACCACCACGGTTTTATAGTGCTGCGCGAGCTCGATCATTGCAGTATTCAGATCCGGCTCGTACTTGTCCGGTTTCAAGACAGCCGTTCGAAGATTGTCAGGCCGCAAAATCAGCGGAACCCCTTCAAAGAATTCCAATGCATGAACCACGCCGGTAACCCATGCGAGCATTTTCATGGTGCTGAAGGCCTCCGCATAGAAATAGTTGCTGAACGGGAATGCCGCAACGAACAAGTGGCAGGGGATGGTTTCGTCAGTCAGCCGGTCGCAGAGCAGGATTGCTGAACCAGACCAATCAAGCTCAAGGACTTCCCCAGGGCGATGGTCCTGCCTGAGCACAATGTTCTGGCGCTCGGAATAGTCACGCACCAATGCATTGAATTGGCTTATGCTGTATGGTTTTAGTCCCGTGCTCTTGCATTGTACCAGATACTCAGTCCATAACAGGCCGTTGGTTACGTGGGGTTTTTTCAGCTCCTCCACCACGTATGCGAAATCCGGCAGCATATACCCCGGATCACGGATCCCTTCTTGGCTGTTGTACAGCAACGTTCTCAGGTCCTCATTGGTTGTCTCCTCTGCAACAGGGAGTTTCAACCCGCGCTCCTTTGCTCGTTTGATACAAAGTGCAACTGCATCCCGGGAACAGCTTAGGCTGCTGGCAATCGCTCTTTGACTGAATCCTCCGTAATGTAAACGCAGGATTTCCTTGAAATTGGTCATTCTTGACCTCCTTGGATATACTTCTGCATGCCAAGCATGCATATCCAAGGTTCTAACATCGATTGCATTAAACCGGTAGGTTTATCTCCGTTGCATGGCCGGCTTTCCTCCGGTCAACTGGCTGGAGTGCGCCGGCGAACTCACAATAACGGTACTCTATCTTTTTCCAATTGAGAATCTTTCTATCGATAAGTTCTTCTTTAAACTCCCGTCCGAGGTTGTCGATTTGTTCTCGTTCAGTTTGTTTGGAAAACCTCCTAACAAATT
>JALNYD010000374.1 GCA_023230025.1 Candidatus Cloacimonadota bacterium
GGATGGAATTATTGGCAGTGCCATTACCGATAGCGACTAATCCTTCACCCAATACATTGGCACTGAGGGCTACATCGTAATCCACACTGTCATAGTTGATGGTGAGGGTTGCAGATATTGCTCCTTCAGTTACTCCGGTAACAAAGACGGGGATTTCCACGGATTCACCGAAACCAAGCGAGGCCGGCAGGTTATCAGCAGCAAAACTGAATTCTGTGGCATTGGCACCACTGATACTGATGTCACTGGCATTAATAGCCAATTCCCCGCCCCCATTATTGCTAATGGTTACGATTTGCGGACCGGTTAGTGCAGCGTTTGTTACCGTCCCGAAGTTGATTGCATTAGGACTATATACGAATTCAGGTTCCGCCGGTAAATCTACAGCGGTAAGGCTGATGTCATCAATATTGATAGGGGGTTGAGTTCCACTGGAGCTGTCATTCTTCCAGGAGAATACCAGGCGTTTCACGCTTCCGGACAGGGTGCCAGGCAGAGTGATATTTGCTAGAACCCAATCAGCTTGCACGTTGTAGTTGGTTAAGCCAACCTGACCGATAGTAAGTTCATTTCCAGCAACGGGAGTTACTGATGGATCTACTAGATGAACTCTCATCCTATCCCAAGCTGTGCCTTCGCCTTCGCATTTCCACATAAAGGAGAGCGGGAATTCCAGCATATTTGCATCAAACGCAATATCGCGATATAGATGAGTTACGCTGGCTGAGCCGTTGGTATAGGCATTAGTAACGCCACCATCATTGGAGATATAGGCAGAGTTTGCCCCAGCGTAAGGATCTGCAGTGCCAATGTACCAGGCATTGGTCTGAGTGCCGTTTGCGATCATCCAATCACCTTGGCCGCTTTCCCAATTTTCGGTTAACGGCAGGGAGGCAGAGGGATAGCCTGTTCCACTAAGCGAAATGTTTGTAGCGGCGCGGTTATCATTAATAGCGATATTTCCGCTATACGTTCCTTCCGTTGTAGGAGCGAAATTCACCGTGAAGGTGCTGCTTTCATTGGCAAGCAGTGAAACAGTGGTAAATGCATCGGCAAGTGCGAAACCGGTCCCGGTTACATTGATGCTGTTCACTGTCAGAGTTCCGGCTCCCACATTACTAACAGTAAACTCTTTAGGAGTAGTGGTGTTGATAGGCATAGTGCCAAAATCCCAGGTGTCCGGAACTACGGAAATGATTGGGGCAGTTGGGATCTCTTCGATAGTAATGTCGTCTAAGTAGATATATTGATAAGTGCCGTCAAAATAACCATAGAAAGCAATTTTGTCACCAGCACCAACATAAGAATCGAGATTAACAATATGCTCGATATATGAAGTATTCAATGTGACAGTTTCGACGGATGAAAATGTAGAACCATCCCACACTCCTACATCTAAATATCCGCCACTTGAGTACTTTGCATAAAACTTAACTCTCAGAGAAGCTATATCACTATCTATGGGAGGAGTGATTAACGTAAATTCTGCTTCTGCATCTCCTGAATTGTACATACGAACATGGTTAGGAGTACTGTTAGGGGTTGAGTAAGTGTAAGTTCCAAAACTGGCAAATGAATTTGATGTATTAGTTATAGAATCCCATCCCATAGGGAAATCCGGGTCAGTGACTCCATCGAAGTTTTCTGTATGCGGCAGATCATCAGCTAGTATGGTGGGATCCGCCATCGTGGTAAAGCTCCAAGTGGGGCAAGCTGTGGCATTACCATAGGTGTTGTACGGCACTACCTGCCACCAGTATTCTGTACCATAAGCAAGATTTTGAGGTTCGTATGAAGTATCACCTTCCATATCCTCTCCATCTAAAATTGTGGTATAGGGATCCACAGTTCCGAAAGATAGGTAGTATCCATCGGGGAATCCACCACCGCTTGACCAATTCAAACTGGCATCAAGAGCTACGTTTAGCGCTTCATCCGTGGGGGACAGAATTGCTGCCGGGTTCGGCGCACTTGTTGGAGACGAAGCTGTCATGTTAATCTGAATATTCGGTCTGCTTGTGCCAAGAGACAATGACGGTGGATTCGATGAATCACTATTTCCGGATCTTATTGTGTTTATGCCTGTAGTAGAAGTGTAACGCCAATAGGCATGAGGTGAAGTGTAGGGAGCATTTTGAGTATAGACGGAGACCAGAAGGTGCCCACCGCTATACGCAAAATCTGTAATATCTACTTCATACCATCCGCCACCGGCACCTAAATCTATATCGGTTATTTCCGCAACCAGAGTACCGGGATCTTCCCAATCTGTACCGGTTAGCACGGCGTTGGTAACTGATTTTAACCAAATCTGAGTGGTAGCGATAGCCGCGGTATTTGCTCCGGTATCGTTGCGATACCATCTCAATTTGTGAATTGTGCCCGGGGCACCGATTTCACTTTCCATGTAAAGGCTTTGGGAACGGGAATATTTAAAGTAATCGTTTAAAGGATAACGACCTGTAGATGTTCCCGAACCTATAGTGATGTCGACTTGAGCAAATGCCATTAAGGCAAATGACAACGCCAACAGTGTGAGTAATAATTTCTTCATATCTTTTCTCCTAAATGAGATTCATGTGTTGAAGAAAGACTTATCCGGTGTTGGGATAAGCTCGATTGTTTTTGAAGGTTATAAGTTTGGGGAAACCGCATGCTACAGGGCTATTTCTGCGTGTTAAGCG
>JALNYD010000378.1 GCA_023230025.1 Candidatus Cloacimonadota bacterium
CGCTCACCCACGGTCATCAGCGATAGAGCGTCACCCCATACGATGTTGCATGAAAGGATATAATCGACGGACTCGATACAAGCGGCTTTGCAATCTTCAGCATATAATGCCTTGTAGTATTCATCCAGGAATATTGCCGCCAATCGCTGCCTGCATTCCTGAACATTGTCTTCCTGGACGTCGATGCCGTAGATGGATGATACAGCTATCACAGCGTTTCGTTCAAATTCAAACTGGGATTTGCGATAGCGTCTTTTTACCACATCCAGCTTGCGTCTGAGGATTTCTGAAAGGAAGTTGCCGGTACCGCAGGCTGGCTCCAGAAAACGGGATTCGATGCGCTCTGTTTCCTGTTTCACAAGGTCGAGCATGTCATTTACTTCTCTCTTGGATGTAAATACTTCGCCATGATCCGCTACTCGCTTTCGAGACTTTACTTGTGATATATTTGGAGTTATTTGTTCGTTATTACTTCCCACAAGCCACCCCTTTGGCTGTATGCGAGAAGCCAACTGTTAGGTCTTTAACTGGATCAAAGCCTGCAGCTTGCATTGCTTTTCTTGAGTGTCTTACCATGTCTGATGCGCCCAAATTACTTTCGGTAAAGTACCCATCATCAAGAGTTAATGCAGCTCTAAACTCCGTTTTATCTTTAGAATATCTGAATGATCCGGATATTTGAAAACTGGGCTTGTGCTTGATGATATAGTTGTAAACTGCTCGTTTCACTTCATGCCAATGTCGAGTTTCAATCTTTTCTTTTCCACATAAGATAATGTGATGTACTTTAGTGAAGCGGTAGTCTTTGAGTGGCTCAGTATGAATCGCAGGATCATCGTCTTTAGTACCATTGCCCAGATTAGAGTGTTTTATGCCGGACTGTTTTCTATCCCAAAGGCGTTCTATATCAGCTATTTCTATATCCAGCTTATGGTTCTTCTTTATAAGCTGCTGTGCAAATAGATAAGGGGAGAGGTCTGTCTTCTCGTGCATATTGATCGCTTCAGCTTTCACGCTGCCGATCAGCTTAATGCGAACCAGTTCATTACGCATGTCTTCTGCTGTATTGAGTGCTTTTTTGCGGTAGTTTTCCTTCTTCAGGATCATCTCAAAGGTTAGCGCTACATCATCGGGATCATCTTCCAGGATATTGAGTTCATTGAAGAGTTTGTCTTCAAATTCACCTCCGGCAGAGGGAAGGTAGAATCGCCACTTGATCCCATCGGTAAGGATGCTGATAGCAGATTTGTGATAGGCATTGTAAAGGTGAAGCTGAGTCTCTCCGGCTATGAGGTCAGAATCCAGCTTTCCTGGGGTCTTTACTTCGATAAAGACTTCTGCTCCCTCTGAGGTCTTCTCCGGAATGAACAGTGCTACATCCACGCGACCTGTTACGTCCTTGGTGATATTCTGTTGGGGTAAACGCTTTACCCTATACTCTGTGTAAAACTCTTCAGGATTCCAGATGTTCCATCCAAGGGCTTGGCATAGCCTGCCTACCAGAGAAAAGCGAACATGCTGTTCGTCCTTAAATGTTCCGTCTTTCAGTAAAATACGAATATCTTCAACAATCTGTTTCATTGATGCCTCACAGCCAGATTTGTGTTTTCCACAAGGAATTGTAAAGATGTATTCTGTCAACCCAAAAATCTGTCGCATCCTTATGCATCCTTATTTGTGAGAATACAGGGGACTGCTTTCTTTGCTCCGGATCGATGATCCAGTAAAACCAAGGAGTATAAATGGAAGCGAAACTGATGGATAGAATCAAAGAGCAGCTTGTCAGACATGAAGGTCTGAGGCTGACGCCATACCGCTGCACCGCTGACAAGCTGACAATCGGTATCGGGCGCAATCTTGATGACTGTGGGATATCCCAATCCGAAGCATACATCATGCTGATCAATGACATCATGAACTGCGAAAAGCAGCTTCAGTCCCGGATACCCGATATCTACAATGGTCTTGATGAAGTCCGGAAATCGGTGCTGCTCAACATGTGTTTTAATCTTGGCATCAAGGGTTTGCTTGGCTTCAAGAACACTCTGGCATTTGTGAAAGCCGGAGACTGGGAACGGGCTGCCAATAACATGCTTGTATCCAAATGGGCAAAGCAGGTCGGCCGCAGAGCGATTGAGTTATCCGAGCTGATGAGGAAGGGTAAGTGATCCCTATTCCGGTCGAGACTATTGACCTGCTGGCAGTACTTAACCTGCCCAAGGAGATGGCGGATAACGTTATCTTCAAAGAGCATAGAGGGCTTGTCCTGGAGACGATCAGAAGCTATGTTTTGGATAACTATTACCAGGATGCTACTCGAATCGACTACCCAGAAGATGATCCCTTCCTGATCTCTTTTCGTTTTGGGTACTCTTTCCTGATGCTGCAGAGCACCTGCGAGTTTCTCAATTTGAAGACCCTGGGCGAAGGAATAGTCAAGACAGTGGGATTAGACCAGTCTGCGACTGAACTGCTCACAGGAAGCGAAATAGACGCATTCAAAGCCAAGCTTGAGCTTAGGGCACTCACTCTGCTTCGGAACTATCTCAATCAAAGTGGCATGGAGCGGTTGGTGGAGTTGAAACCGAGACTCCCTAAAGTGCTGAGAGCAGGGGTGATCTGAAATGAATAGCACGCAGATGACGCAGATCGAACGGATTGACGCAGATTTTCTTAT
>JALNYD010000379.1 GCA_023230025.1 Candidatus Cloacimonadota bacterium
TGAAGTACCTGAGTACTTTGAGTTCGTTAAAGAACCCGAATATACTGCTGTTTTTGTTCAACTGGATTCTCTTACAACCGCAAAGGAGATTGCCATTATGAGCGAAGACGAGTGTTATGGAGCTGCTGTGGTGAATGGAGAAACTGTTATGATTCCAGCATTTATCTCGTCTCTTCCAGAAGGCTCTGAACTGGAACTCGTAGCGTGGGATGGAGTTAAGTCAAGCCCTGATGCTATACCCCTAAAGCTGTTTGATCCGGCCAACGATACCTTTATCCAGTGCAGCTCTTTTATTAAAGACAAATCCGATTATTTCTTGATTAAGACGGGTTCATCAATTCAAGACACAGATACGCCAGTGACTCTCGGACTGCGTGTAACAAACTACCCTAATCCCTTCAATCCCAGTACCACGATCAGCTACAGTGTTCCCACCGATGGTGAGGTGAGTCTCACTATCTATAACTCCAGAGGCCAGTTGGTAAACACTCTGGTAAGTAAACATATGAATAAAGGAAACTATCAGGTAGTATGGCAGGGAAGGGACACTAGTGGCAGATCTGTTGCTTCCGGTTTGTACATCACCCGCCTGGTAACAGGTGGAAAGTCCATAATCAACAAAATGCTGCTGATGAAGTAGTACAAAAACGTCGTGTATGGAGCGGTGCAGGACGCCGCTCCATACACACTTAACAGGAGCCTGCATGAAGAAGTATTTGCTGCTATCATTACTGCTGATCCCCATATTGGTATATGGGATTACCCGACACGTATCCCTGGATGGAACTCAAGCCTATATTTCCATTCAAGTAGCTATCAATGATGCCCAAAGTGGGGATGTTATATTAGTTCACCCAGGACGTTACATTGAGAATATCGATCTTTCCAATAAACAGAACCTCATCCTTGCCTCCCTGGAATATACCACCGGAGATACTACCTACGTCAGCACTACGATCATCGATGGCTCTGCCAATGCCAATTCCACTGTCCTCTTTTATGAGAACGCCGTAAACATTACCCTCAGAGGCTTTTCGATTACTGGGGGCAGAGGTTACGATTACTATAGTGGAGCCTCTGCCTATCAAGTATTCGGAGGAGGGATTTTCTTCCATGCCAACAGCAGCGTAAACCTGATCAATCTCAATATCTATGGAAACAAGGCATCAATGGGAGGAGGAGTAACCATTCTCCAGACTAATACTGTTTCACTGTCGAACGTCAACATCTACAATAATGTTGCCAGATATGTAGCTGGCGGTCTTCACATCGGTAGCTCGCCCCAGGGTGGATCACCCACGATAGTGTTTTCTCAGACGGATAGATGCAGTGTATACAATAATTTCGCTCAATGGGGAATGGATATCCACTGGCATTATATCCACAATGGCACGGTGTCTGTCTATCTGAAGAAGTTCACGGTGCCGGTTTATGAGCGTTATTATGCCGATCATTATGATGCCGGATACGATACATCTCCCTACGTGGTGTTTGATATTCAGGAAGCTTATCTGCAGCCGGTGGATGCGGATATCTATGTAAGCCCCAATGGAAGTGACAGCAATAATGGGCTCAGTCCTGCCACAGCCCTCAAAACTCCTTCACTGGGTATGCAGAGAATTGCCAGCAATCCTGCTCACCCCCGCACGGTTCATTTACTGGCGGGAGAACATCATAACCAAATAATGGGGGAATATATCCCCATTGCCATGAAGGATTACACCATACTGCAGGGTGTATCGGAAGCTCAAACCAGGCTTTATGCCGAAAACCTTATCAGAGGAACCGGAGTAGTTACCATGGGGATCAGGCGATATGGCATGACTATGAAGGATATTTCCATCACCACGAGCATGGCATCTGCTCACTTTAGCTGGGAAGTATTCGATTGCCACTTTGAGAATATCACGGTAGAGAACTCATCGACCCTACAATGGATGTTTACGGTGGGTTACATAAATAGCAACTACACCATGAAAAACATAACAATGAGCAACAACACTGCCCAGAATAACAACTTTGGCTTATATCTGAAAGGCTCAGTAATCAAGCTGGATAACATCGTGATCAGGAATAGCGGGGTTCTCTCATTGCCAAGTTTGGATCGTGGTTGTGGTACTTTTGATATTGCGGTGCGTGATACTCTGATCGTTCGCAATAGCAAGTTCATCAACAATACCCACTATTCAGAGGATGGCTTTGCCAATTTCAGGACTTTTTACGGACCTCTTTCCAGCCAAGTGGTGATCTTTGATAACTGCCTCTTTGCGAACAACAGCAGCTATGGCGGAACGCGGGATATTGATATCTTTGGTGGCCAGAGCGTTGATTTCATAAACTGCACTTTTGCCAATAACACGGGCACATACTTGGATTACCTCCGGATCGGGTCTTATGAAAACCGTATAGTGAACTGCATCATTTCGAACAACAGCAATTACTTCGACATCAGAACCACAACTGATACATACATCGAAAACAGCCTTTTCAGTAAAACAAATAACATCTACAGAGTGTACGAAGATCAATCCTTGAATTGGGGTGCGAACAATCTCATCGGTACAGATCCTCTATTCAGTGGTAGCGATCCAGCCTTGCCAAGCTCCTATTATCTGTATTCCGATGACGTAAATGGTTATTCTCCAGCCATAGACGCTGGAACTATGGATTCG
>JALNYD010000057.1 GCA_023230025.1 Candidatus Cloacimonadota bacterium
TAGGAAGTTGTTGATGTTCCGGTTCCAATCTGCACAGTATCGGCGTAGGCCATTGAGAACAAGGCTAACAGTGCTGTTAGCAGCATGTATAGTATTAATCTCTTCATAGTGTTAATCTCCATAAAGTCTGGAATGGTGAAGAATAGTTTGTTTTTAACAGATGGATAGAGCTATCCCGGGGGAGAGCTATCCGGCTGATCTTGAAGGGTTAAGGAAGATGCGAAGCAAGTTAGGAAGTATTCATGCCGCGGATTTGGTGATAATGTGCGACGATTATACTCAAGAGTGCGGATAGAATGATCCCGGAAATAGCTTCGTGATAGGTAGTTTGATTTTTGATTGATTTTGTTCAGGGGTTCAAACGCAACTTGCCTGTTTGTGGTTATGGGGCTCTGGAATAGATCCCCAATACATCCATTTTGAACTGCTCTGTCAGCAGTCAGCAAGTGCACACGAAAAAGCATGGACTCTCCTCAGCAGGTATGCTTTTCTTCAAAAAAACTTGCAAGAACTTGGAGGTGAACCTAACTCATAATGAAGGAGTTAAGAACCTGATACACACGATAAGTATCCCAATATTGGGAGCAGATTACTCTTCTAAAGACAAATTGGGATTCTGCGTTGAAGTGTCAAGAAGTTTTTTGAAAGTGAAGGGTGAAAAGTGAACGGTGAACGGTGAACGGTGAACAGTGAACGGTGAACAGTGAAGAGTGAACAGTGAACAGTGAGGGGGTAATTGAGAATTGAGAATTGAGAATTGAGAATTGACGATGCGGTCGCCCATTTCGTGCGAAGCACCCATCTCGCGCGCAGCGCCCATTTCGTTGCGCAGCAACCCATTTCGTTGCGCAGCAACCCATTTCGTGCGCAGGCACCCATTTCGTTGCGAAGCAACCCTGCCGCAAAGTAACTGCCTGAAGATTCAATAGAGGAATAGTTAGAGATAAACAAAACGGCGGTTCGATAACCGCCGTTTTGTATTGGTTGAAATAGTGGATCACTTCAGGCGCAGTGCCTTCATACCGAAGCTTCTGTTGCCTTCCTTGATCTGAATCAGATATAGTCCGGAAGCACAGGCTCTGCCCTGGTCATCCAGGCCATCCCAGACGATTTCAGGCTCTGCTTTATCAGCGCTGTTGATCTGATAGCTGCGCAGCTTTTGGCCTTTGAGATTGTAGATATTGATCCGGGCGTTGTTGGAGCTTTGTTTACTAAAGCGGATAGTGGTTTGATCCCGGAAGGGATTGGGATAGACTTTGCCATATTGAGCCGGGGGCACCTGTTCATGGGGCTGGATCGAGGTAGGCAAGCCACCCTCATTGTAGCAATACAGATATCTACTGCCAATCCAGATCGTATTGTTTTCATCGGCAAACAGAGCCTTGATTTGGAAGTCTTGCAGGGGGGAATTGCTTGAATCCAGATATGTCCACATGATGCCGTCATAGCGATAGACTCTGCCTTGGGGGTGTTCTGTTCCCGCCCAAAGCACTTGATTTTGATCCAGGGCAAGAGTGTTGATGTTATCCTGGCTCAGACCGCTGTTTTCCGAGCTGTAGGTAGTCCATGTTCCGTTCTGATAGTGGGAGATTGCACCGTGAGCCACCCATACATCATCATTTGCACCAAAGGCAAAGTCCCGGATACTGCCGAAATCTGTGATCTGGCTAAACTCACCGTCATCAAAGCAGCAAATACCGGCTGTGCAACCGATCCAGACTCTATTCTGGGCGTCGGTTTTGATTACCTTGCAGCCTGCCAGGTTCATGCCGGCTTCTTCAGCGGTCAGCACAGACCAGCTACCATTCTGATAGCGTGTTACGCCATCATTTCCTCCATACCAGATTCCATCACCCACAGCACAGAGGCTCATCTGGTAATCATCATAAATACCAATATCAGCATTGTGATATACCTGGGATCCTTCGGGACCTGTGCGAACCAGGCCGATGCAGGTGCTAATCCACATATTCAGGTTGTGATCCTGCCCCAAAGCCCAGACGTGATCACAGGGCATAGGGGTGTTGAACATGCCAAAGCATTCCACAATTCCGTCTTCAATGGAAAGATATCCTCCGATCTCATTGCCATCAGAAGTGCCAATCCAGATTTTACCATCAACTCCCCGAAAGATTTCGGTTACAAACAGACTGGCCAGAGGCAGTTCGCAAATGGAATAGCGTTCGATATTCGTGCCATCAAAGCGGTATAGGGATTGGGGAGAATAGGTGTCCAGCATGCCCAGCCAGAGGGTCCCGGATACATCGCTGAGCAGAGTACTGAAATCAAGATTGTACTCTGCAAACAGGTCAATAGAGTATTCCTGCCAGGTATCGAGTTCGCGCAGTAACATCCTGTCGGACTTTAAGATCCAAAATCTGTCCAGAAGATCTACAAATACTCCTCTCAGATTTGACAGGCTCTCGCCATTCATTACCGTAAGAGAATTCCATATGCCATCGTTATACTTTAACAAGCCCCCACTGGTTCTGAACCAGCAAACACCGTTCAGCTCGATGGCAATCTGCGAGACGTTGTTGAATGGCAGACTGCCCGGAGCCTCTACATAAGACTCCCATTCAGTGCCATCAAAATGGAACAAACCTTGATCTGTCGCCAGCCAGATTCCTCCAGCATGATCAGCCTTCAAGTCTCTAACAAGATATAAGGCGGGAAGTTCGGAATTGGCGGCAGTGAAGGCATCCCATTGGTCGTTGCAATAGCGTGCGAGCCCGTAATTTGTGGCAAACCAGATTGCGTTATTGGTGTCTCGTGCAATCTTAAGCACTTTGGCATCAGGCAAACTGCTGTTCAGAGTATCATAGCTTTGCCAGGTTTCACCATCAAAGCATCTGATTCCGTCCATAACGCCTACCCAAAGTCTATCGCTCTGGTCCAGGCACAGGCTGTAAATCAGGTTTGTACTAAAGGGGCCATTACTATAATTGTACTGGGTGCACTCTCCGGTTTGGGGATCAAGATGCATCAATCCCGCAGCAGAAGACACCCATATCGTTGAACCCTGAAGGCAGTAATCGGAAAGACAGTTGCCCCCAGGAAAGTAAGTGTGCCAGTACTCCGATTGAGCGCAAAGCAGGGAAAAGACGAGTAAAAACAAGAAAAGAACAAGCAGGCGTTTCATGATCACTCCCTTGAAGTGTTTGATTTAAGCTACTCATCAGGAAGCAATTTGTATTCCAAAATTATGACAATATTTGAAAATATGCGCCTCTGGCTGCGATCTCTAACCGGAATACCTGCCTGTCAACCCAGCTCAAAACTGGTGATGCCGAACACTCTGTGCAAGGGCAACTTGGGTGCAGAGCCTTTATACATTCTGGCGGTTTCAAAGACCGGGTTCATCGCATAAGCTTTCACCAGTCTTTGAGCGTCAATATTTGGTTCCGGGATATCCAGATAAAAGCTTTGATCAACAGGGATGCTACTTGTCAGCGCTTGAAAGATCCTTTCAGCATGGTCATAATCTTCTGCAAACAGCGGGCCAATCTTGTAACCTTCAAAGCACTTCCGAATCACTCCAAAAGCAAGAATCCGGGAATCCTGAAGGATGATACGGGCTTGGGCGTTCTTTTGCAAGAGCCAGGCCTGCAGGAAGCTGCTGCGGTGAAAGCCAAAATGCCTGGCGTCAAAATCACACAGGCGATGATAATGAAGATCCCGGGGGCTGATGATATCCCTGGTATCCCAAGAGTGGCGCTTTGAAATACCATGATAGCGAATATTACGATGCGCAAGCACAAACCCCGACCGGCGATAAAAATCCTGCTGTGCCACCACTCCATCCAGGCCGAGGCAGATCCCGTTCAATCTATCCAGGGCGTAGTTCCAGATCTGACGTCCATATCCCATTCCCCGAAACTCTGGATCAACGATAAAGAAGCCCAGAAAGGCAAAGAGATTGGAGTAATTTACCAAAGATATGCAAGCCAGGGGGCGATCATCTACATAGCCGGCACTAAAGCCATGGTTATCAGCGGCATAGAAACTAAGTGCATCCTCCAGACCGGGATTCCAGCCTTCGGCTTTGGCCCAGGAGATGGGGATATGCATCATTTGAGGTGCAAGGGTTATGATCTTCAGGTTTGGTGTCATGGGATATTCTCTCCAGAAACAAAGGGCTTTCTCTTTAGGAATCATGCTATTGGGATTTGCTTCTCTGTCAATATCTTTTTGCGCCCCGAAAAAAAGCATTGACAGAAAAAGGGGCTGATAATTCTGTGATCGAACTGCGCGGGGTGTAGCGCAGCCCGGTTAGCGCACTGGTTTTGGGAACCAGGTGTCGGAGGTTCGAATCCTCTCACCCCGACCAGTGTTTTCGCCGAACGCAGTGGGCGTTTAGCTCAGTTGGGAGAGCGCTTGCCTTACAAGCAAGATGTCGGGGGTTCAAGTCCCTCAACGCCCACCACTTCTTTCAGATAGGTGACCGATGAAAATAGCTATCACAGGTGCCAATGGCTTTGTAGGATCTGCTCTCCTGAAACACTTTGCTGCAAACGATCATCAGGCAATAGCGCTAATCCGCCCCTCTGCTCAAAAACCTATAACCAATCAGGAATTACGCATTGTTGATTATGATGACCGGCAGTCATTGCTAAAGGCTTTGTCAGGAGTTGATGTTCTGGTGCATAACGCCGGGAAAACCAAGACCCTGCAGCATCAGGAAATGCTGACTGCAAACCTGGGACTAACCCGAAACGTGCTTGATGCAGTCAATAGCCTGCCTACTCCCATCCATTTGATCTACATCTCGTCGCAGGCGGCCTCGCGTCCCTCAAACATCAATGAACCAGTATCAGAAGATGAAGTCCCCCAGCCCATTACTTCCTATGGCAAAAGCAAAGCCTGGGCTGAAAGGCTGATCCGGGAGGAGTGTCAGCAAGCTTATACAATCGTGAGACCTTGCTCTATCTATGGCCCTGGTGATCGGGACTTTTTGCAGCTCTTCAAGCTCTGCCGCTTTGGTCTGGGCATGCAGATCGGGGCTAAAGAACGGCAAGTGAATATGATCCATGTACAACAACTGGCAGATTTCCTGCTTTTGGTTGCTGCAAATCCCAAGGCCTATCAACAGGTCTTTTTTGCCACTGATAATCAAGTGTACACTCAGGCCTATATTGCTGCCAGCATCTGCAAGGTAATGGGTAAACACCACCGGCAGATTATCGTACCCGAAACCGTGGCACGGCAGGTGTTTGGTATCAGTGACATGATGGCCAGGCTAAGGGGCAAAGCTGCCACCCTGAACCTGGAGAAACTTGCGGAAATCCTGGCAGAAGCCTGGCTGGCAAATCCCGAAAAGGCCAGGCAGGTATTGGCTTGGGATCCTGCTCCCAGATTTGAAGAACTAATCATGGAGACCTATCAATGGTACGTGCAGGAATCCTGGCTTTAATTCTGCTGAGCTGTTTGCCAATATTGGCACAGGTGCAGGACAGTCTCTTTGTCGCGGATTCACTCTCCATTACTGGGTTTGAACCAGAGCAGGAACCGGAACAAACAGCAGCACTGATCGTGGTTGAGAAATCAGAATTATTGGATTGGATTGATATGGCCAGAGCTCTGACTCCCCGGGATGATCAGCTATGGCTAAATGAAGCTAATATTCCCATGCATTACCGCTTTGGTAGCAATATCTCCGAGTTACATACTGATCCTTATATCCTCAAGATTCACGGCTTTGAACGGCCTCAGAGTGCCTTGGGTTCCGCCATATTCCTGGATTACTTTTCCAGATATCACATCTTTGATTATGCTTTGGGCGAAGTGGATGGCCGTCATCTGGATTATGATATTCCAGTAACGCTTTCTGGATTGAAGGGTTCTTTGGGCGATTATGACAACCGTGATGTATCCGCTTTTATCTACAAGGGAGATGTCTTTGGCTTTGCAGATTCCAATCTGCAACTGAACTACACTCTGCAGAATGGTTACTGGCTGGAGAACCCTTTAAGCGGAAGCTCCATGCGGCCATACCTTTCCTATCAATACCGGGATTTTCACTGGGCTTTTGAATATGCTTCCTATCAAAAAGAGGGCAGTGCCCTGGAGCTTATTCCTAATTACTGGGGTTCAAGCACATATCGTTTGAAACACAAATACCAGCATCTCTATGCTCACATGCAGCATCCCTGGCTTAGTCTCTACTTTATCAAAGCTCAGGAGCGCCTGCAATCAAGTGCCTTTCAGCAAAGCCAGAACACCTCAAACCTTCAGCTTGCTCTGCAACGCAGGATCAGTTTGCCCCGGCAAAGACTTGATCTACGCTATGAGTATGCCGATATTGATCGGGATTATGAGCATGTACTCAGTTATAACAGCACTGATTATGAACACAAGCTGAGTCTTGAGATCCAGAATGAAGCAGGGCTGGATCTGAAGGGTAGGGCAGATTTGCTTGATTGGGACAGGCTGCGCAGCTTTGTGAAGCTGAAAAAGGATCTTGGCAGACTCAGCATCGGCCTCTATGATCAACGTTTTTGGGCAGAGCGGGATTCCAGCTATACCCAGAGCAATCCTGTTGACGGCAGCATGATGGGCGGACTAAGCATCAACAACGATTCTGAAACAGCAATCTTTTCCGCCTGGCAAGCTTCGGCTCTGAACCTCAGCGCTACCGTGGGATATCAGGAGATCACTCAACACAGCCTCCTGCATGATCTCTCCGATCAACAGCTGTTATTAAGGTTGGGTGCGGTTTACAACCCCCGGTTTGGGGATTGGGAACTCTTGATCAAAGCCGCCTGGAAGATGCAGGATTTCAGCCAGTATCTGATGGAGAATCCTCAGTTCATCTTCGATTCCAGCCAGAGCCTAACCCGGCATCTGGGGCATGACAACTCCCTAAGTGCTGGTTTCAGATTGAAGGGGCATTCGGATTACTATCTGGCAAATGCCGCCAATCCCGCTTTGGTGGAAGCTTCCACCGGTCTTGATGTCTGGGGGGAAGTCAAAGTAAGCAAGCTCTTTGATTTCTGCGTCAGCTTCCAGAATCTGCTTGATTCAACCCTGTTCGGGGTGTATCCCATACCGCTTTCTGTGCATGCCCGCCTGAGCTGGTATTTCCTGAACTAATAGATAATCCCGACCGGACACATTCACTTCGGAACAAATCTTGCATATATAACGAACACCTATATGGGAGGACTCATGAGAAGAATCTTTATACTGCTAATACTGATCAGCATAAACCTGCTGAGTGCAGCCGCTTTGGAGCGTTACCAGGAATCTGCAATGGGCATCAACGCCCGCCTGGAAGGCCTGCGACAAAGCCCCATGCCAGAATATGAAAACCAATACGGAGAAGGGGACGAATTCCCCGATACTCCCACCATTGCCAAAACCTTTGCCTTCCCCTATCAGAGTGCTTCTGTTCAGATCAATCAGATGGTCTGGCGCGTCTTTGACAGTCAGGGTAACTATCAACAAACCCGTGCCAACGTCATTCCCGAAGCCGTGGTTGCCATGCAACCCTTTACCTTCAGGGAAATGCAGGGTGTAACGGTTAAGATCCACACTCAGCTTGAGCTGAATGGTGAAACTCTGACCCTGGATGAGCTGGATTTTGATCTCATCGGCAGCGGTTCTGTGAATCAACCAAGTTCCCTTTCTCCTGCCTTCATCGATGCTTATAAAGTGCTTGCAGACAACTGGGAATATTCATATTTACGCAACCTCCCGCTGGCTCGCCCCAAGATGTTAATCCTCAGCCATGCCAACCTTGCTGATTATCAGGCGGAGTTTATCCGCTGGAAACGTCAGCTTGGTTTTGAAGTATTTGTGATGAACGCCGCAGAGGCTGGATCTTCTCTGCAGGAAATCCGCAATAGCATTCAAGCTCATTATCAGCAGCACAAAGCCGATTATCTCCTGATTATGGGTGATACGGTTGGAAGCTTCAGCGTTCCCACCAATTTCTTCCCATCCCCGGAGTATGCCGAAAACGATGCTGATGACCAATATTATGCTCTTCTTGAAGGCGACGATTATTTTCCTGAAATGCTGGTTGGTCGCTTTTCCTTCAATGATATTATGGAATTCCTTGTGATGAGCAAGAAAACCATCCGCTATGAATCTCAACCTTACATGGAGGACACTGCCTGGATGAAGCGCGCTCTGGCAATTGCCGGAAACTATGCCGAGGGTGGGCTTCGCCCTTCCACTCCTGTGCTGATGAGTCGCTGGTTTCGTGACCGCTTTTTGGATTATGGATATGCTCAGGTAGATACAGTGTTTTATCCCCCCAGTTATCCCGGGACTTCATCCATCCTGCAGAGTATCAATCAAGGGGTTCAGATCATTAGCTACCGTGGTTGGGGGGATGCCAATGGCTGGCACTATCCCAGTTTCCATATCCCGGATTTGAATAATACATTCAATGGTCAAAAGATGCCGATTGTATATTCCATAGTATGTAATACCGGAGATTTTGCCAATAGCGTGAATCCTTCCTTTGGTGAAAAATGGATGCGCATGGGCACCGCTGCCAATCTGGGCGGTTGTGTAGCCTTCGTGGGTCCCTCTGATCTGCATACCAAAACACGTCTGAACAACACTATCTCCACCGGCGCCTACCGCTCAATTCTTGATTATGGCGTACGCAGTTTTGGAACAAGTGTCCTGATGGGTAAGATGGAGCTTTACAAAAACTACGTTAACGATCTGGAGCCTGGGATGTATGTCCCCTTCTATTTCCATGTCTATAACATCCTTTCTGATCCTTCGATGAATATGTGGATTCTGGAACCCAATACCATTTCGGAATCCATAGTCGAGGGTGGGCTCAGTTTTGCTCAGTCTGCCTCCCATATCCGGATTAATGCTCCCCACCTGGAAGGAGCAATGGTTTCCGGAAGTAAAGATGGCGAAAACTTCAACTATGCCCGGATTGTGGATGGAGTTGCTATCCTGAACATCGATCCCGAGCAAGCAGGTGATCTTTTGTTAACTGTTTCTCGTCCCAATTCGGTTCCTCTGGTTCGCATCCTCACTGCCGATGGCGCAATTGGAATCGGGATTATGGAAAACAGCATTGCTGATACCCGCATCAATGCCAATCAAAGCATCACTGCCGCAATTACTTTGAAAAACTATTCGAACTCGCCGCTAAATGGCGTTACCGCAGCTATCGATGAAATTGAGAACCTGACGATTACGCCCCAAAATCCCCAGGCTTTTGATTTGCCGGCGGGGGGAGTTCATACTCTTAACTTCGAGATTTCTGCCAACCACATGATTCACCCCGAAGATGTGCTTAATCTTAGTCTGCGCACATCCAACCCCGCAACCGAGCATATGTTCCAGCTTGCCGGAGGCGGTGCGCGTCTGGCTGTCTGGAATCATAGTGGCAGCCTGCCTTTGGGACAAAGCAGCACACTTACTTTCACCGTGGCAAATAATGGAACTGCTTCCATGAACTCCACCCAGGTAGTGGTTTCATCACTTACCACTGCTGCAACCGTGAGCTCAGCTCCAATCAACATTGGCGATATCAACCCTGGTCAGGATAAAACCTTTGAAGTCTCGATCAGTATCCCTAATGATACCTGGGATGGACGCTCGATTCCCTTACGCTTTGATTTCAGCGATCCCACAGGCTATGAATGGATGGCTCTGTATGCTGTTACAGCGGGTTCCCCCAGTTCAAATGACCCCACAGGCCCGGATAAATATGGCTATTTCATTTATGATGATACAGATACGGCATATCCAATGGCACCCGTTTATGATTGGGTGGAGCTTGATCCGGAATTGGGTGGTTCGGGTAATCTATGGCTGATCATGGATGATGGGGTGCTGGATGTGGATTTGCCTTTCACGTTCAAATTCTATGGCATTGAATATAATTCCATTAGCATTTCTTCCAATGGCTGGATCTCCTTTGTTGATTGTGATGAATCCTATTTTAACAATCATTACATCCCTGCCGCTCTGGGCCCTAAAGCCCTGGTTGCCGGATATTGGGATGACCTCAAAGGTATGAAGACCGGCACCATTGAAGGCGAAGATATCTTTGCCGATATGCGCATCCTGCATTGGTATGATGCCGCCAACAACCGGTTCATTATCGAATGGAACGAAGCTTATAGCCAATATACAATCCAGGCGGGAGAAGACGCTCATCTGGAGAAATTCCAGATCATCCTTTATCCCCAGGGTGAAGAGGACGGAGACATCATTGTGCAATACCACACCATTGATAATCCAGCCACCACTGGGGTTTACTGCACTGTGGGTATCGAAGATCATCGCCAGCTTACCGGACTTACCTATACTCATGGCAATATCTATCCCATCACTGCTCCGGAACTTGTAGCAGAACGTGTGCTTCGGTTCACCACCACTGCTCCTGACAACTATGTGGCCGCAGCAGACGAATTGGCACCGATCACGATTTCCAGCCTGCGCAATTACCCCAACCCCTTCAATCCCAGCACGGTGATTGCCTTTAACAGCGCTGCCGCATCCAATGCCAGCCTCTCGATCTACAATATGAAAGGACAGCTTGTGCGCAACCTGCATCAGGGTAAGATTAGTGCCGGAAATAATAGCTTCCTATGGGATGGCAATGACAACAACGGCAGAGCTGCTGCCACCGGGATCTACCTGTATCGCTTGGAACTCGACGGCCAAAGCTATGCCCGTAAAATGCTAATGATGAAGTAATCAAATCCGATATGCACAGGGGGAGTTGACTCCCCCTGTGCTTTTTGGAGGAGCGAAAGCAGTGAAAGCAGGGCTTTTTAGCTTGACAGAATCGAGCCTTGAACGCATTTGTTCAAGAAAGTTAAATTTGCACACACAAGGCTAATTGAAAGGTATAAATATGCGCTTTAAATACTTGCTGCTCATCCTGCTCACTCTGATCCTGGTCTCCTGCGGTCAAAACAATAAACTCACTCCTCCGCCCACAGACGAGGTGGGGCTGCTCTTTGGAAGTCCGGAAACCCTCGATATCGTTAGCTGGAATCTCAAAACCTTCCCGCTTACCAATAACACCGTGAACCTGCTAAGAGATATTATCCCCCAGATGAATGTGGACGTAATCGCCTTTCAGGAGGTCATGGAGCAATCCCAATTCTACGCTCTGGCAGAAGCCATGCCAGATTACGAGGCCTATGTCTATAATGCCACATCCTCCTACCGGCTTGCATATCTCTATGATTCACGCACAGTTACCGTGAATGATGCCTACACCATTTTCAATGGCCAGTCCAATCCTTTCCCCCGGCCTCCCTATATTCTGGACATCAACTTTGCCAATCAGAACTACCTGATCATCAACAACCATTTCAAAGCTCTGGGCGATAACTTTATCGATGAAACTGATGATTGGGACGAGGAATACCGCAGAAGGCTGGCCAGCACCTTGTTGGAAGAATACATACGCGAAAACTTCAACAACGATCGCGTGGTGATGTTAGGAGATCTCAACGATCAGATTCAGGAGCCAACTGAGACGAATGTCTTTTTGCCCTTTCTAAATAGACCGGATGACTATCTTTTCACAACCATGCCCATCGCCACAAATCCTACCCCCAATACAGTTTCTTATCCTTCCTATAACAGCATCCTGGATCATATCCTGATCTCTGATGAGCTTTTCTCGGATTTTGCTCTGGCAGGAAACTACTGCCGCGTTATCCGGGTGGAAAACCACGTGGGTGGGCTTTCAGCGTATTACTCTCTGATCTCGGATCACCGCCCCATTGGGATCCGCTTGCAAGCTAATTGATCCGCAAAGTTTAGCACACTCTCTCCTCATTGGTTATCGTCTCGATGCGGTCACCTTGCGCTTACTTTTGTGACCACAAGGTAACCGCATTGTGAGGATAATCAAGGGGAAAGCGCTTGACGAAAGAGGGACAGAGATATTTTGGTGCCTTAAGGATGAAATATGATTGCTCGATCTGTAAAGAAACTTTTCTGGATCTGGCTGATGGTGCTGATCCTGCTCAACGTACCACTCGTAACGTAGCTTTCCGAAGCTACGAAAAACCACTCGTAACGTAGCTTTCCGAAGCTACGAAAAACCACACGTAACGTAGCTTTCCGAAGCTACGAAAAAGGAACAGAGATATTTTTGTACCCTAAGGATGAAATATGATTGCTCGATCTGTAAAAAGACTATTCTGGCTCTGGCTGATCTTCCTGATCGTGCTGAATGTGATACCCATCGGTAATGACGCGAACCAAAGTCTGAGCAGAAACAAGATCTTTCAGATACGTCTGGATTATTTTACACAT
>JALNYD010000380.1 GCA_023230025.1 Candidatus Cloacimonadota bacterium
ATGCTGTGTTCATCAGTGTGCGTGTCCGTTCTTTTGGTCGAGCGTATCGCCGGAAATGCCTTGGAATAGGGCCCCTGACCACAAAGTCTATTATATTACATAATCAAATATCAAAGCATATTCCGTTCATCGGAGTATGACCCTTGCAGAATGCTTATTCGACGCATGTCGAATATCACGTATCGCATGTCAAACATGCACAGACAAATTTATTATCCTAATTTAGGAGGAATTGAAATTGAAAACAACTAAAACAATTGCAGCATTAATTGTTGCCTTCCTCGCTGCAGCCCTCTTTATCGGAGCTGGATCTGCAGCAGTAGTGGGTATAGGTAATGTTGTATATATGTATGAGTATGGTGTTGCCCCTGCGGGTGCAAGCTATAATCAATTGGTAAACGGGGCCTTAGGCCCTGCGTACTCGGCAGATGCAACAGGAACTTTCTCTGATGCTACAATACCAGAAGGTCTCTATTCTTTCGATGGTACATTGACAAACACCTTTACTCTGAAGTATCCAGTAACAACCCTTAGTGGATATCTTGTAAATGCTGGTGCAACCACTAGTACGTCTATTGCAGGTAAGACTCTTGCTAAGTCGGAAAAAATCCGGTTTGTAATTACATCACCTATTGGTGTTGACTACGGCTTTTCCTTTACTACTCCTGCTGGTGGAACTACTACCGTATTTGGTAAGAACAGTGTAACTGGTGCTGACAACAATTTCAACATCCAGACTGCCAACGGATTTGTAGATAATGCTGGTCTTGGAGTTCCACTTGCAGATGTTGCAACTGGTGAATGGTCAGTTAGGGCTTCACTTAAGACAGGCACAACTGCTGTAACACAGATGATTGTGACCACTCCGTCCAAGTACCTTTCATCTGAGAAGTTAACCTTCACAGTTGGATCAACTGCAATCGATGCTATCTCAGCTAACAAAGAGAAGGCAATTCGCGGCGATGCTGTTCTGATTACCCTGACAGGAACTCCAAGCTCCTATGTGAAGGTAACTATCAATGTTGATGGTCTCACTCTCACTCCGGGTCAGAGCGGTGTAAAATACGTCCCAACTGCAGCTGAATTAGCCGCAGGTGTTACTGGTCCTACCTTATCCGGTGCCTTTGTACAGGACTTCTGGGTACAGCTTAGCTCCACTGGTTCACGTACCGTCGAGCTTGACAGCACCTCAACTTCTCCTGACAAAGCATATACTATCAAGGCTCTGTTCAGTACATCCCTTGACTCTGCTCTGGTTGCACTCCCCGCCGGCCACACCGACAAGACTGTAAAATTCACTCTTGAAAAGGGAGCGGTTACTGCGTCTGCAGCCCAGACATCTTATTTCATTGGTAATGATATCACCCTTTCAGGTACAAACACTGAATCTGATCTGGTTTACATCTTTATCAAAGGCTCAAACGTTGACAGAACCTACCTCCTTACGGTAGATGTTAAGTCTGACGACAGCTGGACAACCACCTTTAATCCGATTACAGCCTATGGTGCATTAGATGCGGGAACCTACACGTTCTATGCTGCATCTGATGTCGATGTTATTGCTGCTGTAAATACATTCAACAGTGACTTCGCATATGCATCTACCTCTGTTGCTCTGAAACAGCCGTTCCTTTCCGGAGTAGCTGCATCTTCTGTTGTTGCAAAAGGTGACAAGATCAAGATCACCGGTACTGCAGAAGCAACCAACGATCTCCGCTACTATGTTTTCGGTACCAACAAATTCGTAACCGGCACTGTCTCAGTTGCAGATGATGCAACTTACACTGCAGAAATCGAAACCGGTAACCTTGCAGCAGGTCAGTACTTCGTTGTGATCCAGCACCCGATGTATGATAGCAACTTCAACATCGGTCCAGCATCTGAGCTTGTATCTTACGCAAATGGTGCATTCTTTGACTGGAGAGTGTCTACTTCAAAGATCGTCATTGACCCAGTCTCTGATGTCCCATCACTGTTCCCCTGGACTGCTGGTGATGCCACAGTTTCAGGTACGGCAGCCGTCACTGGTGTTTACACCTTCAGTGCTGGTGTAGCTCCAGCTACAGGTTCTCCAACAGCTGCTGGACAGACTGCAAAAGTAACCACTGCAGGTCAGCCCTTCACCATCCTGTTCGACACGACAGAACGCCAGAGCGCAAATGCTGCAGAAGCATTATGCCAGGCACTCGACTCTCAGAACATCGATGATATCTACGTAAAGCTCACCTTCATCGTTGCTCAGCCAACCATGACTATGAATCCTGTTTCCGATGTTACCAAAGGCTCTGCCCTTAAAGTCTCCGGAACCACCAACCTGAAAGAAGGTACCCTTGTAACAGTTGACGTTCTCTCCACTGCATTCACTGCAATTGAAAAGACCTCAGTTAACTCTGCATCGTTCATCACTCTTTCCACTAAGGTTGTAAAGGGCGCCGACGGCGTTAACACCTGGGAAGTCACCTTTGACACTACCGGATTAAACGTTGACACCTACACGATCCAGGCAGCAACTGAAAACCTCCAGACCTCTGCAATCGTTAAGGTCCTCGAGGCAGCTCCAACCGCAACTGCAACTGCAACTGCAACCAAGACTGCAACTGCAACTGCAACCGCAACTGCAACCCCGACCAAGACCCCCGGCTTTGGTGCA
>JALNYD010000058.1 GCA_023230025.1 Candidatus Cloacimonadota bacterium
CCAGTGGGGCTTTCGATCTGTTCGGCAACTTCTATATAAACGGTGTCGATCTCCGTAGTCATTTCTTCAGCATGGATGTCATAGTAATCAATGGTGTTTAGCATTGTCCAGGTATTTCCCACCTTGAGGGGATAGCGATAGTCTTCGTCGTCCTTATCAGAACAGGCTGACAATAGAGCTAAAATAAGTAAGAGTAAAAAAGCAATTCTTAGTCTTTTCATTTAAGCCTCCTATAAAGATAAAGTCAACTTTATAGAATCGCCATTCAATGTCAACAAAAATAATGCATACATCACCTCCAATTTTGTGCCAACATACAAGCCAGCTATGTAAGTAGCAATCAATCACCCTGGCAATGATACTCATTCTGATATTTGGGGATCTTCCAGATCAAAGAGCAAATGGGTTCATCAGCAGATTGCTATTTACGAAATTGACTCACTGACTTGATAAACGAGACTGTTCACAATGGCCTGATCTATTTCCAATGAGTTCTCGCATGAGTTTGTGAAATACTGGGCGAAATAAAGCTTGACACAGCATTATCCCATCTCGTTCAATGGTTTATAGGAGAATTACAATGGAAAACACAAGTTGGATTGAGCTGAATAGGAAAGCACTCAACAAAAACATCAGCTACCTGAAACAACGGATCGGATCCAATTGCGTGTTTGCTTCAGTCATCAAGGGTAACGCTTATGGGCATGGGATTGAGCAGTATATTCCCCTGGCTGAGGCCTGCGGGATAAAACTCTTTGCTGTTTATGATGCGTATGAGGCGTATCGCGCCTTGAGTATCAAAAAGGCCGATACTGGACTGATAATATTAGGTTTACTGGATCAAAGCCAAATCGAATGGGCGATCATCAACGAGATAGCCTTCTTTGTTTTCGATTCCGATCGCCTGAATGCCACGATTGAAACCGCCAGGAGAATCAAAAAGAAAGCCCGGATTCATATTGAATTGGAAACGGGTTTGAATCGCACAGGGCTTGATGCTGATGACCTTCCCCCCATCATATCTCTGATCAAAAAAAACGGTCGTTATCTTTCCTTGCAAGGAATCTGCACTCATTATGCTGGTGCCGAAAGTATCTCAAACTACTTGCGAGTCCAGAACCAGTATAAGCTGTTTATAGACTACTGTAAAACACTTAAAAAAGCTGGAATAAGCGCTCCTCATCACAGTGCCTGTTCAGCCGCAGCGCTCACCTATCCCAACACTATCATGGATATGGTGCGGTTTGGGATAGCCCAATACGGTATCTGGCCAAGTATGGAGACCAAGATGCATAATCTGCTTTCAGAGGAATCCGGCTTCAGGAGAAATCCACTCAAGGCCGTGCTAAGCTGGAAAACCAGAGTTATGAGCCTCAAAACAGTAATGCCGGGCACCTTTGTAAACTACGGAAATGCCTTTCTGGCAACCAGCAAGATGCGCCTGGCCACAATCCCGGTGGGATATCATCACGGCTACAGTAGAAGCCTCAGCAACACAGGGCACGTACTGATCAGGGGGAGAAAAGCTGATGTTGTGGGGATGGTGAATATGAACATGTTCATGGTGGACGTCTCTCGCGTGCCGGGCATAGAGGTTGGCGACGAAGTAGTTTTGATAGGCAAACAAGGTGATCTTAGTATCACCGTAGCTTCCTTCTCTGAACTAACCAAAATGATCAATTACGAGTTGTTATCCAGGCTTCCTTATCAGATTCCCCGCCACGTTGTGTAATCCTTAGTGGCGATAGAATGCTTACAAAGAGTCAATGAACTCAGCAACTCCGTTCAGTGATAGCCCCCAAATGCCAAAACCATTCACATCCTATGCCAAAACACCATCATGCATAATCCATATATGCAGACTGCATGTATTACTTAATATCCCTGGCACGATAGGTAAACGCCTTCTCTACCGGTTGAGCATACAATATAGCTTTGGCATCTCCTTCGAAACATCCAGTTTCTATAAGGGTTTGCGTAATAGCCTGAACTCGTGAACTAGGCACAATCATTTTGCAGTTTTCGCGAAAATAGCGGTGCATTTCCAGTTTATCATCCAGTGTGTTGTAACGCAATTTGCATATAGTAGCTCCAGGAGCTCCGCTACTCATGGCTGCCTCAATCAGTTTGGCACCCCGGCCTTCTTCGCAGATTAGATTTAACTCTGAGAGATTGTAGAGGTAATCCCTGCGTTTGGTGGCTTCCCGTTCCAGGCTTGATTTCCGCCACTCCATACCTCCTTTCAATGCGTCTATCGCAGAAACCATCTGTTCCAGACTGGCAGCCTGATCGATCCGCGAACGGGAGATCTTTGTATTCACAATACCTTGTTTGATGGGAAATACATAGGCAATGCCTCGCCCCGGCTCATCCAGTTTCCCCACTTCGATGTAGAGTTCCATAACTGGGTTCGTATCATGCTTACTAAGCACCAGATTCACCAGCTCTTTCTCCGGTGGCATCGTAATGCGCAAAAGCCCCAGCTTATCACGCACTCCAGAGCCTTCACCATGAGTGGTGGCTGGCACGCTTGCTCCGTAGTTCAGGGATATCCGGGAAATCTTATCTCCCTCGCCACGTTGCACCACACAGATGATCCCCGCCAGTTGCATAAAGAAATACTCGCTATGCTTACTCTTAAAGTGTATTTCTTGCGCTTTCCGATAATCCGGATGCTGTTCCAGGACAGTGATATCATGACTGAAGATGGTACCCTTACCTGGAGATCGGAGATCATATTTCTTGGCGATATAGCTTAGCACCGCATTCTCATCGCTTTCATCAAGGATCATGCTTACAATCTCGATTGGATAGGTAACCAGAGCTTGCCTTTTCAGAAAATTGGTGAAACTGGTGTTTTTATTCAGTATTGAGGAACGTCCCATTTCGATGAAGATGTGCCTGATACCCAGGGCAAAAAGGTCATACACTATAGATTTGGAGAGAGCTTTGTTCAAAATGATACTAATCTTCACGGCCTTCATAAGCTGATTTCCTCGTTGCTTATTTCAAGATTCTCCGGCTCATAATCCCTTAAGAAGGCTTTGCGTCTCCAGTTTACCACCAATCCCATCCCTAAAACAGAAAGTATCGGACATACAGAGGCCATAGACAGTATTCCAAAGCCTTCCACTACTCCCACTTGACTGCCGATGCCCAAACCCATTGCCAGAACCAGCGGAACGGTGATCGGGCCAGTAGTAACTCCCGCACTATCCCAACCAATGTTCACAAATTCTTCGCTGGAAAGCCGGGTTGCGATCAGCAACACCAGATACAGAGGACCCAGCAGCCAGAATAGCGGTATATTCCAGATAATTTTGGCAACTCCAAGCATGATCCCACTACCAACCCCAACAGCAACAGATTGGATGAGTGTAGATTTCTTAAACGCACCTACGGTAACATCCTCGACCGTTAAACCCAGGGCATTGAGCGCCGGCTCTGCCATAGTGGCACTATAGCCCATGATAAAGGCAAACAGCAATACTACAAGGATGCCTATCATGCTATAGGGCCTTCTCCCAAAAAGGGGTCCGCGCACTGGGGTATAACGATACAATCCGCGGGATTCATCATAGTTTTGAGAAGAATAACTAACTGCCTGCACTTCTCCATCCTCTTCATAATAAAAGAACTCACTGCTGCTGCCATCAGACTTGACCGCTGTATTCACAATATCAGGATCAAAATCCCGGATGATTCTTTGCTCTGCTGGATTTTCCATTCTGGCGAAGGAAACGGGTAAATTGGAACCCACCTGATCACCGATTTTGGAAAGCCCCAGTTCGATTCCTCCACTGAACATAGCCATTCCCAGAATGGCAAACAGCAAGCCCAAAAACACCTCATCGGCCTTGCCCAGCCGCTCTCTTAAGATGAAATACATTACCCCCAACAGGAATATGGATAGAGGCACTATTGCCCGCAGGGCATTTGTGATACTGCGCCCAGCAAAAGTGCTGAGTTCAAGGTGCTGCATCACATTATTCTTACCGGTCGGAGCTTCTCCATTTTGCAGCAGATCCTGGTATTCCCGTTTCAATTCCTCGGTCCCGTTTTGGCTCAACCAACTACCCAATGCTCCCCGAGAGCCGAATACTTGCTTGGTTCGCAGCTCAGATCGCCCAATTTCCGCTACATAATGCATCAAGGAATCCCTATCCCCCCCAAAAGCTGCCAGTTGCGCAGAATATCCGGCTTTAACCAGAGCATAATCCTTCTTTTGAGAAGCGTTATCGAAGAGATATCCAAGCTCGTTATCCGCAAAAAAGCTGATCTGATTCGTCGGAACAGGAAGCTTTGGCGCCAGGATAATCCCCAAACTCAATACTGCAATCACCGGAACCAGCGATGCCAATGTTACGACCCCAAATCCCCCTTCGGTTTTCTCCCCACCTCTATTTGCCACATGGCTAATCCCAATGCCCAGAGCCAATACCAAAGGAACTGTAACCGGCCCAGTTGTTACTCCACCGCAATCCCAGGCTAAGCCCAAGATATGCCTCAGATTCGGATGAACGCTGCAATAAGCGGAAAGAAGAAGAAGCAAGCCCACCAAGGTGTAAATGTAGGGCTTTAATGAATTCCCCTTCAAAAAGCGGAACATACCCAGAACCAAAGCGAGCCCCACGCCTAATCCTACAGCCGCTACCAGATGTCCGGCAAAACGGTTGAGCATCAAGTACAATAGTGGAGCCTCCCACGCCAGGACACTGCTTCCTGCTGCTTTCAAGACCCCTATCGCCGGTTCCGCAAAAGTAGCCCCAATCCCCAGAATAAAGGCAATCATTAGGATTACAAGTGTCCCTGCCTTTTGTGGTAAACGTATGCCTATCTCTTCACCCATTGGCATGATCCCGATCAGCAATCCCTCCAAGAAAACCGCCAGACCCAAAACGACCATTGCCATCCCAATGCCTATCGTTAACGCATCCAGGATTGGAATCCCCAAGACCAGGCTCTGGAACAGGAGAAGATACACAATAATCCCCGCCACAGCCATGAACTGCTCAGAGATCTTTCTGCGGATATATCGTAAAACAAGGCTAAGCGATTCTTTTCCACTTACCCGGTAGGGTCCTTTTGCCTTATCCGCACGCTTCATAATTACCTCTGCTATTTTGTGAATAGTACTGATGCTCCTGGGTATTGTGTTTTACTCAGCAGTTATTTACCTGAGATATCCATATAAGAAACACCTTGGAACTATCCAAACAAATTCATCCTGGTTGTCAAGCAACAATCGGAAATCACACTGATATATCGGCAAATCCAGAAAGAGGAACGCCTGGGGTGTGATATCCTCTTTTTATCCTGAAGGATCTTTACATGATACTGTAACCTATTAAATCCAGGACAAATGTTAGGACGGGACAAATGTCCTGAAGCAGCACTCTTGCTCCTTAAGTTCCGATCACGATGCGGTCACCTTGCCGTTACTTTTGTAACCACAAAGTGACCACATCGTGACGGTAATAAAAGGGGTTGGACACCTAAATAAGTTGTGTCCCGTCCTAAATAAGTTTATGTGCGGAAAACAGTTGACAGTATCTATATAGCTCCCAGTAATGGCACCAAGAGAAACTTTTGGAGTACTTATGAAGTTTGATATTTTGAAAGTCCTAATCGTAGCATTAATGATGCTTCCTTTTTACCCTCTTTGGTCAGCTTACCTGACAAACGAGCCTATGGTAATCAGTCAACCTGATGGAACCAAGATTAATTATTTGGCCAGTAGCCCTCCTGATGAGGTATACATCTATCGTCCCAATGAGACAACTACAGTAAATGGCAGCATTAATACAGCTCATTTCAGTAGTGAGACTGGCCGGACTGCAATCCCCGCAGGCACAAACCCCACTCCCTTACTCAGCAATGGAAGTGCCGGAGGGCTGTATTTGCACAGTATCGGTTCAGCTGGAGCCACAATCAGCTTCAACAATGGTGCTGCTTCCGCAGAAGATCCCACCTGTGTAATTACCGCCCCCGTCAATGGAGCCAGAATAATCCAGGGAGATATTGTCAATGTAACTGTAACTGCTACAGATCCTTCTCCTGGAAGTATAGCACGAGTTGAATTCTATCTGGATGGCAGTTCGACTCCAGCTTATACCGATTATTCTTCTCCGTATAGCTGGGCTTGGAATACCAGTGATCAGGCCTTGGGTGAACGATCAATTACGGCAGTAGCGATAGATAATGAAGATAATTCGGCAGTACATTCAGTTACGATATTACTACTGAGTGTTCCGAGTGAAGGCTTCGAAACCGGTGATTTCTCGGCTTATGAATGGGTAAACAATAGTTCAGTGCCCTGGACCATACAGAGTAGTGAAAAGCTTAGTGGCACATACGCGGCCAAATCTGGCGCTATCTCGAGTAATGGCACTACTGAACTCAGCCTTACCCTGAATGTATTATCCTCTGGAAACGTCAGTTTCTTCAATAAAGTCTCGTCTGAAGCCAATTATGACTTCATGCGGTTCTACATCGATGGAGTTGAGCAGGCATTCTGGTCTGGAGAGGTGGATTGGGCTTTGAGGAGCTATCCGGTAACCGCTGGTTTCCGAACCTTCAAATGGGCTTATACTAAAGATTTCGGTTGGAGTAGTGGTAGCGATTGCGCCTGGCTGGATCATATCACTTTCCCACCGACGGGGGTTATCTTAGCTCCACCGCAAAACCTTGCCGCCAGCCCCAGCCATCAATCTGTGCTGCTCTCCTGGCAAGCCCCAGCCAGCGGCACTCCTACAGGCTACAAGATCTTTAAAAACAGCACTCTACTCACTACTGTAGCCACTCTCAGTTATATGGATTATGCGGTGACCAATGGCACCAATTACAGCTATTACCTGAAAGCAGTGAACAGCGATGGGGAATCTGACGCCACTACTTCTGTAACCGCCACACCCAATGCCATCGCACCTACAAACCTGACCGCCGTAACTGGGAACAATGTAATAAACCTAAGCTGGACTGCAGCCACGGGGCGTGGTGATGACCGTACTATCAGCAACTATCGGATCTACCGCAATGGTAGTGCTCTTGATACAACCGCCAGTACCACATATCAGGATAACAGCGTCACCAATGGCACCTCCTACAGCTATTACGTGACTACTTTGTACACTGATCCAGATGGGGAATCCGCCGCATCCAACACCGTCAACGCCACAGCACTTACAGAGGTTATCCTTGGCAGTGGTACTGAATCTACCGGAACACAAGATGCTTCCCCAATAAATGTGTATTATCGTAGCTTACACGGCCAGGCTGTATATACTGCTGCCGAACTCAATGCCCTGGGAATATTCGGTCCGATTTTTATCAACGAACTTGGCTTCAATATAACTTCTTTACCTGATGAAGATATGCACAATTTTGTCGTGAGGATGAAGCACACAACAGCCACAAATGTGACTTCGTGGATAGGTAGCCAGTACTTGGTTACGGTTTACTCGAATCCCAGCTATAGACCCACGGAAACAGGATACAACATGTACACCTTATCCACTCCTTTCCTTTGGAATGGTGTGGATAATCTCCTAATCGATACAGCCTTTGGTATTAATGAAAGCTGGAGTTTCTCTGGAACAGTGCAATACACTGACATAGCATCCGGTTACCGATATGTGCGTAATGAAGATTACGACCAAACGGATGTCTTTTACGGATTTGGAAATAATAATACTACATCCAGCTTTCGTCCCAATGTAAAACTCAGATTACAGGATTACCATCCCCCCACGATCACTCTAAATACCAGTGCATTAGATGAAAGCTTGCTGCCTGGTCAAGTTACAGCTCAAAGCTTCATTATTGGAAACACTGGATCAGTGAACTTGCGCTATAATATGGGTGTCCAGGCACTAAGATCACGTGAGCGGATCAAAGATGCAACATCAACCCGTAACATCACCGGCAGTTCTCTTAGCATAAATGCAGACGAATATACTCCCGGATCTACTGTAGATTGGGTTTTTTCAGTAAACTGTGTCAGCATTGACAATGAATGGCTGAAGAGCGTGATTGTGACCTTCCCCCCAGGTACGGTTATCAATAGTGCCAGTGAATTTGTGGGTGGATCTGGCGGAAACATGATCCCCGATCTCACATCAGGAAACGGAGTTACTATCACCTGGTTGTGTTTATCAGGGAACTTGGGAGTTGTGCATCCCGGAGAGACAGCAATCGCTACAGTGAATGTAACCATTCCAGAAAGCTACAGCTATCCTATTTCCATTCCCTATCAAATACTGGGCGAAGTGTATCAATCAGAACCACATATTCTGGAAGGAGATTTTACCCTGGATCCAAGCGTAGAACCTTTGGATTGGTTCAGCGTTCAGCCATATTCAGGTATCTTGGAAAGTAACGAAGAACAGCTTATAGTCGGATCGTTTTCCGCTATGAATCTTTCCCCGGGATCATATCAGGCCAGGATCGACGTATATACCAATGACCCCAACACTCCAAACGCTCAGATCAATGTAACCCTCAATGTTATCCCGCCAATTGAAATTTCCGCGCCACTTGGTACTGAGCAGTGGCTCAGCGGTACTGATGAAGACATCCTTTGGAACTACTCTGGTACAGGCACCACGGTCGATCTTGATTACTCTATTGATGGTGGGGAGAACTGGCTGGCAATCGGCACTGTGGCCACAATCCCAAGTGCCAACAGCTACACCTGGACGATTCCCAATACTCCATCAGATAACTGCCAGACTCGCGTTACCGATAGCGTAGAGCCATTCTACCGGGATTATAGCGGAATCTTTAGCATCGTTCTGCCAGAACCTCCCACGACTCCGCTGAATCTTGCTATTACCTATGACGATGCAACCGATGAACTGGTGCTCACTTGGGACGCTGCTACCGGTAATCCTGATAGCTATATGATCTATAGCGGAGACACTCCTGACTTCACAGCCTGGCCCGAAACCCTGGCTGAAACTGTGCCCGCAACCCAGACCAGTTACAGGATTTCTGCGGCCGCTATATCAGACAAAGCCTTCTTCCGCGTTTCTGCGGTTCGCAATCCGTAAAATACTAACATAACCAGAAAAGGCTGTTCCTCTGGGAGCAGCCTTTTCTGGTTCCGACACGTCTTCCCACCCCAAACCTTCGCTTCACTCAGCTTTGGGGACCCCGTTCGTGTCCACGAGGTCGGAGGCAGAGCCTTTCGAGCACGTTCCGTGCTCCGCAAACGAGGACGTTTGGGATCCACCTCGCTACCAGTCCAAACACGCTACCACTACGCTGTTATTACGGACCCAGTGCGTATTGATAGCGTGTATAAAGAGTCAACCAAATCTGCAAATAGCGATCTCTTGGACAAAACAGGTAAGTCTAAGAGAGAATAGGAGATCCGAAAAGCATTTGCAGAAAACCACTTGGACATAGTTTAAGTAAAATTCATTGTTTTGAACACCTGCATAAGTATGATCGTTCAGTATAGACGAAGGCATAGCATCGAAGAAAGACGAGATCTTTGGCAATTGAAGATAAGGCTGGATTAAAAATGGGGGAATGCCAGGAAAATATGTCTTGACATTGGAATGATTTATGCGTGGACTTTTCTTATGGGTGTGAATTGGAATAGAATTGCTTCCGAATTTAACTTCATGGTTTAGGTACGTGAACAAGCAGATAGATGAACAATAAAGTGATGGTACATCATCGTATTTACTTTAAAGATGAAACGATAGCTAAGCAGTTTTGCTAGGAACTTGAGCCAATTTTAAACCTATATCAGGATGTATTGAATGAATATGTGGCAAAGTCAATTCATACAGCCACCTTTTTCCGGTGGCAGTCTTCCAAACTTACAAATGTTACGTATGGTAAGGATAATCCTGCTTTTGCTGGTGCTGTGTAGTGTATTTTCTTTCCTATTTGCTTCCGACCGTGCTGATAACAAGATACCGGGACCAGATTCAGGATATGTTTACGCAGGATGGAAACCTGATGATCGAGTAATGCCAATTAAATGGGAAGGGGAGTTTATCCCGGACAAGGCGCACTATGCTAACGGAGAAATCTTAACAGTACGTGTAAAGATCTGGGTGGACAAGGAATCACGGGGCTATAAACCTGATCGCACATATAATCTTGAGTCTGGTTACGTTGAGGGGAAACAGCTAAGTTCATTTGTCCCACGGCTTACTTGGGTGATTCTTAAGTCCGAAATTGACACATTGGAGATTATGACTGATGATCGAATATTAGAGGGGGATATTACCATGCAGCTAATCCGCAGAGGAAGCAAATCCCATGTAAAGAAATCGGATAGTGGAGCCTTTCTCTCATTGGCTCCCATCGATACTACTTACACAGATTCGGGAACATATAGTAGCCCACCGATAATGAAATTTGATTTATTCAGAATCTATAAAGCGGGAGTTAGTTCACAAGACAGGCAGCTAGTATCAAAGTTCGGAGATTTCATGTATGATCTTTCTGACACAATAAATATGTATGGGAAACAGTTTAATGATATTCTTCAACAATATGATCGATTAAACTATAATGGTAAAACTGAGAATTCTATTGATAACACATTCTTGCCGGATCAACCTAATTTTCTTGAATCTTCCGGGGGGGGGGGTACTCCTATAAATGTATGTTTTGCTTGGTCATCTTGATCTTCTTCTCGGTTACCCGACTGTAAATTTATGAGTCTACTTTACACCTCTCGCAACCGTGGTCAAGTCCTTTCCAATCAATACGATAAAGAATCTGCAAGATTCTTCATTGACAGAAATCCAGCCGAATCTCACATTGAATACAGCCTACAGACCCTACATAGAATGCCCTCCGTGTCGTGGGGACACCGCCCGGTACTCCCTACGATGTTTTTTTGCACTCGATTTGCAGTTTGCGTTGTCACTTGGCAGCTTGGGCGACGTTTTGGGCCGGCCTTTGCTGTGTGGATGTAGATGCTTTCTTTGACGTTTTGTCTTGACAGCCACACGCTGTCCTGATAGGCTCGCTTTAAAACCCCTAAGGAGGAACGATGAGCCCCAAAACGCGCAAGATGCTCAACGATTGGCAGGCACCCTACATCCAGGACCTGATCCGGCAGATCGATACTCAGAGCAAGCAGACCCTGGCAACCTGGGCGGTGAACTACGCCGACCGGGAACTCCTGCCCCTCTGGCTGGCGCATTACCCACGGGACGAGCGTCCCCAAAAAGCCCTGCAAGCAGCTCGGGACTGGCTGGCTGGCGCTATCCGGCTGCCCCAGGCCAAGCCCCTCATTCTCCTCTGCCACGCGGCAGCCCGGGAAAGCGAGGAACATCCTGCTGCACAGGCAGCTGCCAGAGCCATCGGTCAGTGCGCCTCCACCATCCACTCTGCCCGGCACTGCATCGGCCTGGCCCTCTATGGCGCTTTAGCGCTGGCTTACCATGCTCTGGGCACCAAGGCAGCCTGGGAAGACCTGGAACACCACGCCGCCACGGAATGAGCGCGGATGCTGGACGCCCTGAAAGCGGTCTCCCAGCCCGACGAGCCCAATCCCGCCCGCATCAAATGGCAGTGCTGACCTTTAGCCCCCTGCGCAGATATCGCGTGTTCTGTTGGATAATTGACGACACTCTTTGCCATAGTCCTCGTCCTTGAAAAGGCTTAGTTGTTTACCTGTTGCTTTGGGACACCCTCTAATCTCCTGACGAAACATTACGTAGCGTCGCTCGCCTCCCCAGCTAACGGATTGGTGTGAGAATGTGAATTCGCCGACTTCGATACCATTGTCAATCCGCGTCCATTCAGTCTGATGGTATACAAGCTTCTGGAAAACTGATGTGTTGGAACCGCAATTACATATTTTCCACCTGCCTTGTTTTGGTGTTGTTGTTGATCTCAAATCATTGTGATAGGCGAATATATGCAACACTTTTCTTTTGGGGCTGTGAGACAATTGCATTATCTGGGTTAAGGTGAGGACTATCTGAGTTTGTATTGGCTTGCCAAAGCTTGACCACAAGATCGACTCAGATGCAATTCTATGGGTTACACTCGGAATCTGATGAACGATTTGCAGATTTCGGTATAAAGAGTCACCGAAAATTGCAAATCCGCTCACCGAAAATTGCAAATGCCAAAACATATACATATCCAAGAATCCAATTGCTTCCATACGTAATCCGTATTTGTATATTGCATATATCA
>JALNYD010000381.1 GCA_023230025.1 Candidatus Cloacimonadota bacterium
TAAATCAATACCTTAAGGGCAGCGCTGACGGCCTTCCAATTGCAGAAAGAACAGTATCGGTTTGGATCAATCCCAGTAACCTTAGCACCAGGCCGGTTATTATGGGCTATGGTGGAGATTACTATGAAGACTCCTGGATTCAGGGCATCAATATGTTTGGCAATCCAGCCTTTGCCCTCAGCACCAATCACTCTACAAACAGCATCGCCCATTATTATGAAGAGTCGCCAGTTGGTCAATGGCAACATCTGGCCATCAGCACCAGTAGCGAAGGCACCAAGCTCTATCTTAATGGGACCCTGATGGCTTCAAATAGCAACTATATCCAGGATACCCATGTAAGCGGTAAAGAGTTAGCTGTGGGTGTGGCAGTAAACCAATCCGGCACTGCTCCCTATTCTACTTACGAGATGGGCTATTATCAGGGTGATCTGGATGAACTGAGGATATATAACCGTGCGCTCAGTGAAGCTGAGATTCTTCACCTGTATAACTATCAGGGTAGTGACAATATCCCAGTAGTCAGCACTTCTGAGATCTCTGAGATTGCCCAAACCTCTGCTACTTCCGGAGGGGTTGTAACTTCAGAAGGCGGCTTCCCCGTCACCTCACGCGGCCTGGTCTGGAGCACTTCCCGCTTCCCCACGGTTACTAGCAACCTTGGGATCAGTTACAATGGCACTGGCGCGGGTGCATTTGTAACGGAGCTTAGCGATCTGAATACCAGCACTACTTATTATGTGCGAGCTTTTGCCACCAACAGTCAGGGCACCAGCTATGGTCAGGAACGCTTCTTCACTACTCTGGCGGGAGAATTCAGCGGTGGCACCGGAACCGAAGAAGATCCCTATCTTGTCTCCAGCGCGGAGCAGCTCTACAATGTGCGCAACTATCTGAATGCCAATTTCAAGCAAACAGCTGATATCAATCTGGGTGTAGAGCCCTGGAATCTTGACCAGGGTTGGGAGCCGATAGGCAATGGTAGTTCCTCTTTTAGAGGCACCTATGATGGTGATGGACATGAGATCAGCGGATTATATATCAATCGTCCAGTTAGTGACTATCAGGCTTTATTTGGCTACTGCATGATGGCAACTATCACTAATTTGCATCTTAACAACGTCTCAGTTAACGGCAGTTCGCATGTTGGTAGCACAATCGGTTGGGGATTAGGATCTGTAGTTCATAACTGCAGCAGCAGTGGAGAAGTTGTTTCGCTCTCTGGCTATTACGTCGGTGGTTTAGCGGGCAGGATAGATTCATACGCAAGTTTTAGCAGCAATATCACTGATTGCTACAGTTCCTGTGATGTTACAGGACATGGCCACACTGGTGGATTGATAGGTTATCTGCTTAGATCAATTCTATCCGGCAGCAGCTCAAGCGGCAACATTAACAATCCAGACGGAAGTAATACTGGTGGTCTGGTCGGATATGCAGAAAGAAGCCAGATTAGTCAATGCTTCAGCAATGCAACCATTGCCGGAGATGGTGTATGCGGAGGCTTGATTGGTTTTCTTTTCTCCGACTCATCTTCTGATTACAGTATTGCCTCGGAATGCTATTTTGCTGGCACGGTAAATGGAAGCAGCTCTCTTGGTGGGCTAATTGGAGGTGCTTCTGGATATGTTAGAATCTCTGATAGTTACAACGCTGGTATCGTCAGCGGAACTTTCCATATTGGTGGTGCTTTTGGTTATATAGAAAGTGCAACAATAACCAATTGCTACAGTTATGGAGCCGTAACTGGTGACGAGTATACCGGTGGCTTGATCGGATACAATACAGAATCAAGCGTCACTCGCAGCTACTGGGATACCCAAAGTTCAGGACAAGCTACTAGCGCAGGTGGAAACGGAAAAACTACAGCCGAGATGCAGGACGTTATGACCTTCCTGGCTGGAGGTTGGGACATCAAGGGAGCTGGAGATCTGGGTATCTGGAACCAGGGTAATGGACGCAACAATGGTTACCCCTATCTGGATTGGGAATATCCTGATGATCCCGCCAATCCTGCTGTTACTACGCCTTATGCTCCTGTGCTCAGCACTCAGGCTTGCACAGAGATAGGAGCCACATGCGCAGTGTTCAATGGCACCATCATCAGCACGGGAAACCCCGCTGCCTCGGCCTATGGTTTCTGCTGGAACACCAGTGGTGAGCCGACTATTGCTGATAGCCTGTTTGATTTGGGTACAGCAGGCGAATCCGGTGCCTACAGTGCGCTGGTTGAGAGCTTAAGCATGAACACTCTCTACTATGCCAGAGCTTTTGCCACCAATGGTAGCGGCACGGCCTATGGTGAAGAAATCCAGTTCCAGACTCTGCCCTTAGCTGCCATCCAACCTATTGGTACCGGCTCGGAGGCAGACCCATATTTGATAAGTTCTCTGGCCAATCTCTATTGGGTATCCAGAGAGAACCAGGCCAACAGCGGCTTTGACGGTAAATGTTTGAAGCAGACTGCTGACATTGATGCTTCATCCACTCAAAGCTGGATCGGTGATCAAGGTTGGGAGCCGATAGGCAGCAGCACCTCTTTTAGAGGCACCTATGATGGTGATGGACATGAGATCAGCGGATTATATATCAATCGTCCAGTTAGTGACTATCAGGCTTTATTTGGCTACTGCATGAT
>JALNYD010000382.1 GCA_023230025.1 Candidatus Cloacimonadota bacterium
AGGGATCTGCAGTGCCGATGAACCAGGCATTGGTCTGAGTGCCGTTTGCGATAACCCAATCACCTTGGCCGCTTTCCCAATCTTCGGTCAACGGCAGGGAGGCAGGGGCATAGCCCGAACCACTGAGGGCGATTGATCTGGCTTCACGGCTGAAGCTGATATCAAAGGTTCCAGCGTATGGGCCACCGTCTACTGTGGGTATGAACTGCACTGTGAAATCCCTTGATTGTCCAGCGGGAATGGGGGAGAGATCAAAGGCAGGGCTGGCACTGTAATAAGTACCACTGACACTGATACTGCTGAAGGTTAGATCGGCACCACCGGTGTTGCTGATGGTGAAGGTCTTGGTTGCTGCATTATTGACTGGCACAGGACCAAAATCCCAGCTTGCAACATCAGGAGTGAGATTGAAAATTGCTGTAGTTGGGATGTCTTCCACAACTATATCATCTAGTCCCAAGTCAGTCATGCTATAGCTATAACTGCTAACACCACTGAATCTTAAGTAAACAGTTTGATTGGTGTAGTCAGACAGCGAGACGACTTGCTGATACCAGTCCAGTGTGTTTGTTGTGTTGGAGTGTGTGTACAGGTTGGTCCAAGTCGCCAGGTCAGTAGATATCTCCACTGAAAGAGGCTCCTCAACTGTATCATCTCCTATCCAATACCAGTATGTAAGACGTTTAGCGTCAGCGCCTAAGCTGATGGGGGGTGTTGTAAGATAGTAGGGGTTATAGGCTGTTGACGCCAAATAGCAATACAGGTACGCATAATTCGGTGCACTGTGAGGTGCTGATGCACCATGAGGAGCTGTAGTAGTAGTTTTCCAATGCTGGCTGGCACCCGCAACAGCTTCTGATGCAATCCAATTAAGGGGTAGGGCGGGAGTGGTAAGATCATCGAAATTAACTACGTAGGGGAAAGCGCTAACGATAGGATTGGCACGGGTGGTGAAGCTGCGCACTGCGGCTTGAGGACCTGTACCGGCACCATTGTAGGCTTCGACTGTCCAGTAGTAGGTAGTATTATAATCCAATGCGATTGGCACAGCATAAGGTGAGCTGACGCCACTGGCATAGAGTGTGCTACCATCGGCTGTATCCATGTACAGATTATAACCTGTGGGCACACCACCTGTGGTGGGAGCAGTCCAGGTTATGGTTGGGTTCTCATTTACATTGGTTGCCAGATCAGCAGGAGCGCTGAGTGTAGGAGCTCCGGGAGCTTCGGGAGTGATGGCAGGGCCAACTACAAGGTCTATGTAGTTCGTGCCTGCACCGGCACCATTCTGGAAGCCGAGATAATAGTTATTACCGGCAAGGGAGCTCAGATCTATTGAGTAGTTTGCCATTGTATAGGTAGTGGTCGGAATGATATTTGCTCCGATCTGAGTCCAGGTAATTCTATCAGCAGAATACACAACTTGCAGGATAGAGGTTGTTGTGGAGCTTCCGGCAGCCCAGAAATTCAGAGTGCTGGTGGGCGTAATGGTAAGCTTTGGAGTGGACAAAACATAAGTTGCCGTTGTGGAGCCTGATTTATAGGCTCCGGCTGTTCCATGCTTGTAATACGTAGTTCCTCTATACCATGAGCCTGTATTTGCCCAACCGGCAGGCGGGAAGGCTGTGTTTTCAAAGCTTTCCACAACTTGGTCGGCAGCGGGAGTCATAAAGCTCCATACAGGGCAGCCCACAGCATCGCCAAAAGCATTGGCAGGTACTACTTTCCAGTAGTAGGTTGTGCCAGGTGCCAGAGTCGGTGTGTAAGTGAGCCCGGCCTGGTTATCGCTAACCAGAGTGCTGCCATCCACAGTGTCCAGATAGACGTCGTAGGTAGCGGGGAAGCCGCCACCGTTATTCCAGCTGAGGATATCTCCTGCAAGAGCATATCCGCCGTTCATGGGAGCGGCAAGGATAGCAGGATTGGGAGCAACACTGGGTGCACCGGCGGTCATATTGATCTGAATATTGGGACGCGCGGTCGAAAGACTCAGAGTGGGGGGGTTGGAGCTGTCACTATTACCTAAACGGCAACGGTTGAAGCCGGTGGTGGCAGTATAGCGCCAATAGGCGTGAGGGTCTGTGTAAGGTGCATTCTGGGTATAGACGGAGACCAGAAGGTTCCCACCGCTATACGCAAAATCTGTAATATCTACTTCATACCATCCGCCACCGGCGCCTAAATCTATATTGCTTATTTCAGCAACCAGAGTACCGGGATCTTCCCAATCTGTACCGGTTAGCACGGCATTGGTAACCGTCTTAAGCCAGATTTGGGTGGTGGCAATGGCATCCGGATCTGCTCCGGTATCGTCGCGATACCATCTTAGTTTGTGAATTGTGCCCGGAGCACCGATTTCACTTTCCATGTAAAGGCTTTGGGAACGGGAATATTTATAGTAATCGTTCAAAGGATAACGACCAGTACTTGTCCCCGTACCTATAGTGATGTCAACTTGAGCAAATGCCATCAAAGCAAATGACAAAGCCAACAGTGTGAGTATTATTTTCTTCATGTCTTTTTCTCCTAAATGAGATTCATGTGTTGAAGAAAGACTTATCCGGTGTTGGGATAAGCTTGATTGTTTTTGATGGTTATAAGTTTGGGGAAACCGCATGCTACAGGGCTATTTC
>JALNYD010000059.1 GCA_023230025.1 Candidatus Cloacimonadota bacterium
TGAATCTTTGGGGCTAATGATCAGGATCAGCAGGCGCACCGGCAAACCATCCGGGCTGTCCCAATCCAGACCTACGCGGTTTTGCACTACAAACACATATGATTTTTCCAGACCTTCCACCCTGGCGTGGGGGATAGCGATTCCTCTACCCATGGCGGTGCTCATTTGTTCTTCTCTGATCAACATCTCGTGATACAGGGTTTCAACATCAAGATCGGTGCGTTTAGCAGCTATCCGGCTGAGTTCTTGCAGCATCTCGTTTTGATTTGTGCAATCTGCCTCAAGCTGCACATCGGATTCCGTAAAGGAAACATCAAAGAGGCTTTTGCGCAGCTTACGCACTGCTGAGGAGAGCCAGGGGCCAAAGATGATTGTCGAAAGTAGCGAAGCTGAGATAATGCTAACCAGGATGCGTTCTGTGATCAAGCCCCCGCTATAAGCCAGCATGCTTACTACAATGTGCATTTCGCCACCGGGAGTATGGGCAATGGCGATTACATTCAGGTTTGTCTTGTGCTGCTTAGCCCAGCGTGACCCGATATGGGCGGCAATATAGCGGGCTGAGATTCCGATTGCCGATATCATCAGAACCAGGGGTAAATCAAAATTCGTAATAAAGTTCAGATGTAAGCCGATGTTGGCAAAGAAGATCGGCACAAAAATCGAATATACCAGGCGATTGACCACAAAGCGATCTTTTTCTGTGATATGCGTAGCCTCGCCTAGGATTGTGCCAGCGATGAAGAAACCAAAAAGAGAATGGATCCCGATCTTCAAAGTGATCGCTCCAAACAGCGCTCCCACCACCATGATAAAGGTGATCTTGAGACCGGTGCTATCACCGATTTTGGTATGGATGAAAGTGATGATTTTGTCCACCAGCCGCCGCAGAAAGATCAGGGATATCGCCGTAAAACTTAGCGTTAACACGATCAGGCGGGTAATGAAGCCAAGCTCAAGACTGCCATGGGCGAAAACACCCAAAATGATTGTGAAAAACACCCAGCCTGCGATATCATTGATGGTGAGTGCAGAGAGGATCAGAAAACCCACATCGGTCTTCAGGATATTCAGATCCCGCATCCCGCGGATGGCTACCGGTAACGCACTGATGGTCATTACGGCAGCTACAAACAGGGCAAACATCACACGATGTGAAGGGTTTATCAGATAGTGTGAGGGCAAGAGGAAAATGGGACCAAAACATAAGAGAATTGGCAAGATCAGGTCCACCATGGAGAGCTTGATAGCCTCACCGCGCTGCTGCCAGACCCGGGAAAAATTGATCTCCAGACCTGCTTCCATTAATAGAAAGAAATTGCCAAACCAGGCGATGGTTTCCAGCATGGAGCGTTGAATAGCATCATCCGGAAAGAGAGAGTGATGAAGCTCGGGAGCAAACTTACCCAGGATTGCCGGACCCAGAATAATGCCTACCAGGATTTCCGCAGTTACGCTGGATTGCTTCATCCGCACAAAGAAGTATCCCACAAGCTTACAAATACCGAGCAGGACTCCAAATTGGATCAAGAACAACATCAGGTTATGTTCGGTAATGGGCCCCATCAAATCTCCTGGTTTGGTTAATCTATGGCTCTAAATTGCCGATAATTGCAAGTATCAGGATTTAATACATGAAGTCAAGTATTTTCTCAATCTTATCCAGAGACTCCATGCCTATGCTCCCTCCTCCCGGGTTTAGCCCCATTTCAGCACTACATCACCCCATAATCTCCGCATGGCAAGGGAGGATTATGGGGTGATGTAGTGCTGAAACAGGGGTGAAGCATCGGGTGTGGAAGCGTCATCCTTGACGCTTGATTCGACATCTCGCGTGAATCACGGGACAAAACCAGGTATTGTGACAAAGCACATCCAGCCGAAGCGGCTCTTTGAGGGATAAGCTTCAAGATTTAGATTGACAAAAGAGCTTTGGGATAATTGATTGGAGTCCTAAATAAATCTGGAGCTTGATATGTCATCAGTAGCAGTATTAGGTTGTATGTGGGGTGATGAAGCGAAAGCCAAGATTGTGGATTATCTTGGTGAAGATGCGGATTACGTCGTTCGCTTTCAGGGTGGCAGCAATGCTGGACACACGATTGTTGTGGACGGAAAGAAACATGTGTTTCACACGATTCCTTCAGGGATTATGTATCCTCAGACGCAATGCCTGATTGGTTGTGGAGTAGTGATTGATCCCTTCAGCATTATCGATGAGATTGAAGCTCTCAGAATCAGTGGTGTAGAGATAAACAACCGGCTGGTCATTGATGAGCGCGCCGGAATCGTTTTACCTATTCATACTGAAATGGACAGGCAGGCCGAAAGCCGCTTGAAATCTGCGAAGATTGGCACCACCGGCAGAGGAATCGGCCCGGCTTATGCAGATCTCACAGCCCGCAGCGGAATCCGCATGCTGGATCTGAAGTTTCCCACCTATCTCAAAAAACGGATCCGAGAGCTTTATGCCTACCACAATCTGGAGCTTTCCAGGGAAGAAATGGAACAGCTGATTGCAAAGCTCAAAGCCGCCTGGCAAATACTGAAACCTTTTGTGAAAGCAGTAGAACCCATCTTACACGAAGCCCGGCAAAGAGATGAACAAATTCTCTTTGAAGGAGCTCAGGGCACACTTCTGGATCGAAGCTGGGGCAGCTATCCCTATGTAACCTCATCTAGCACCATTGTTGATGCGATTGGCATTGGTAGTGGCTTCTCCGCCCGGCATCTGGACAAAGTGATTGGGGTTTATAAATCCTATTGCACTCGGGTGGGAGAAGGGCCTTTCCCCACTGAATTATTTGGTGATCTGGCAAATAGGATTCGTATTCAGGGGAATGAGTTTGGAGCCACCACCGGACGGCCACGCCGAATTGGCTATTTTGATGCTATTTTGGCGGCTTATTCTGCCCGGCTCAATGCTCTTGATAGCATTGCGCTTACCTTGCTGGACGTGCTATCCGGGATTCCGGAGCTCAAGCTCTGCGTTGCTTATCGCATTAATGGCAAGTTACTTACTCAGGTGCCCTCGCATCATCTGCTTCTGGCTAAGGCCGAACCAGTGTATCTGAGCTTTGATGGCTGGGATGAAGATATCAGCAACATCCGCAAACTTGAGGATTTGCCTGTGAACGCTCAAATCTATCTGCAGGCGATTGAAGATACCATCGAACTGCCCATAGAAATCGTATCTGTGGGCAAAGAACGCAACCAAACATTTAGAATCCCACAGGGAGGAACTCCATGAGAACCGCACTATTAGCTATCATTCTGATCATGTGCGGATTGTTATCGGCAAATCAAGCCGATACTCTGCACATCTTTACCATGCCCCAAATGATCAATCCGATTTATGACTTTTTCTCCAGGAACTATCTTGGGGTGGAAGCTTCCGGCAGGGGCTATACGGGAAGCTCCATCCTGGGTTCTGCACAGAGTTTTGCCCTGAATCCGGCAGCCATGCTGGTTGATTCAGCCAGAGTGTTTCTGGAAGCGAATATCAAGCCACCTCTGGATGCTGAAGGTCTTGGCTATAATAGCCGTTATAGCTCTACTTCTCCGATATCAATGTTCGGCTTCAGCTTTCCGCTTGGCTCAAGGTTTGCTGCGGCAATTTCTTACAACAACCCCAAATCCATCATCCTGGATGATTTTTCCATCGAGATCAATCAAGGTGCTGATATGATTACCCGGTATCCGACCTATTTTGTGCATCAGGGCACAGCTTCTCTGGCTTATCATGTTAGCGACAAATTGCATCTGGGACTGAACCTGCATAATCAACTACACTATCTTGACGATGTGCTCTTTCTGAGAACCTACGACCGCCAAAAGGACTATAAATACAGTCTGCGGGTTCAACCTGGCATTATCTATGGCAACAATCATTGGGGCGCCGGGCTAAGCGGCAGCTTGCCAACGCCCATCAAGTGGGATCTGAAATATGCCGTTTATGATACTGAGCTGCCTTTGGAAATCAATGCCGGGGCGCATTATGCTTTTGATGACTACCGGGTTGCAGCAGATGTCCGTTATCGCCAGGATTCTGAAATCAATGAGGTCTTCAACGATCACTATTCAATGCATCTGGGAGGAGAAAAACGGGTATTAAACAACATCTTCAGAGCTGGATATTTTTATAGTTCAGATGTGTTTTCTGGAACCATTGTGCTGCCCATGAATTCAACGGCTTCTGCAGATACAAGCATGTTTTGGGATGCAGTAAGCACCAGCCTGCCCATTTCCGATACCGCTCAACACTTTGTGAGTCTGGGCTTTACGCACCTGTTCCGGGATGGCAGTCTGAACCTTGCTTTGATGCATGCCCTGATCGGCGAACAGCGCCAAACCCAGATTAATCTAAGCCTGAGTTTATACCTTAGCTCATTCCGGCGCAAGGATTTCCTGTATTACGAATGAAGAATCACAGCGTTCAAATCCGCGCCATAGAGAGTTATGATTTAGCTCAGATCCAGGATGCAATCAGCTTCTGGTTTAAGGAGTTACGTGATCCCAAGCTTAACCGCAGCAAGCGGGTATTGATCAAACCCAACACCTTGGGGGCATTTCCTCTGGAGCGAGCTGTAACCACGCATCCTGTCATTCTGGAAGCATTGATTCGCTATTTCCTGGCACGCAAGAAAGAAGTGTGGCTGGGTGATAGTCCAGGTGGTTCCGTGCCGGTGCAAAAGGTTTGGGATGTTTGCGGTTTACAGGATCTGGCTGATCGTTATCCCATCCGCTTGCTCAATCTCTCCACTCATCCATTTCGGGAATTGAAGTATAACGGGATATCGGTGAAAATATCAGAAGCCTTGTTCCAATGTGGCATTGTAGTGAATGCAGCCAAATACAAAACTCATTCTTTGATGGCTTTTACTGGAGCACTAAAGAACCTTTATGGATTGGTGCCAGGTATGATTAAAAGCGAATATCACCGGCAGTACCCAGACACCCGAGCTTTTGCTGAGATGCTGCTGGCCATTTATGGAATAGCCAGAACCAAGATTAGTTACAATATTATTGATGGCATCATCGGCATGGATGGAGCTGGTCCCTCTGGAGGAAATCCTCGGCATTTCGGTCTGCTTTTGGGCTCCAGCAGCATCGCTGCGATTGATTCGGTAGCTTCCCGAATGATGGGATTCAAAGTATCGGATGTTCCCTATTTATGGGATGCCCTGCATTGTGAAGGCATCCTGCCCTCAAAAATTGAAGTACCTCAAAGCTTCCGGCATCATCGCCTGGATGCTGATATTCGCGCCGTCAAGCTTACCAAGGATGGCCTGCGTTTTATTCCTGGCTTTGCAGCCGCTGCCTTCAAGAAAGTTTACTATTACTATCCGGAAATCAGCTCTCGATGTGTACGCTGTGGCATATGTGTCAAATCTTGCCCTGTGGAAGCCATATCCTGGCAGGCAACGGGCTTCCCCAAGGTAGATACAGATAAATGTATCAAATGTATGTGTTGCCACGAGCTATGCCCCAGCCAGGCTGTGGATATCCACAAGTCATTTGTCGCCAAGAGGATTCAAAGGTGAAAAGCAGGGCCAAGGAATGTCCCAGAAGTGTGCGCTATGCCTTTTGGCTGATAGTAATCTTCCTGCTATTGTGGATCTTGTTCTTCGGACAAAACAGTTTTTGGAACACGATGCTACTGCATAGAAAGGTGGATAAGCTGGAACAGGAAGCCCAGTATCTCAAAGCAGTGAACGATAGCCTGTCCAAAGAGAATGCCCGCCTGAAGACGGATCCTGAAGCAGCCGAAAAAGCCGCAAGAGAGCAATTTGGACTCACCAAACCGGATGAAAAAGTGTTTCGTTTTGTGCCTGCCAGAGAGGATAAGTAATGAAATATTGCTACGATATTGGCAGCCTTAGTGGCCTGGAGCCGGCAACGATTGAAACGATCCAGGACATGGCTACCAAATTGTTTACCACCCAGACTGAGGATCTGCCAGGATATATTAAGGAATTGATAGACATCGTAGGAGTTCAGATGAGGAATCTCAAAGAACGCCAGATCTTCATCGCTGCAATTGCAGTCTATTTTGATGCAGCCTTTAAACACCTCTGCTCTGTGCGCAAACTGCGCAATAGTGAGCTCTATAGCTTTCTGAAAGTTGTGAACCACCTGCCGGTGTTACCCAGCTCTGCCTATTATACCCAGACCCTGGATATACTGAGTAAATACTTCCGGGAAGACCGTCAGGCCGTTAAGCTGTTTGATCAGCTCCAGATGCTTCATCTCTTTATCGAGTTTGGCTACTATGAGGGAGCCCAGGAACTGCAATTGAAGCTTCAAGACCAGATCCAGCATGCTCATCCCCATTTCATTACTCTATATCAGTATTGCCGCTTTCGCCATCTGAACAGCAGCGAGAACCTGAATCAACGCATGGATCTGGTGTTGCAAACCATAAGTAATACCTTTCACCAAGAAGGCAAGGAAAGCACCATCTTCATGCTGTTCCACTGGCTCAGTTCACTGAATTGGATCAAGCACTCAAAGCTCTATATGGCTGTGCTTTACAATCTCTTTGAAGCCATCAAGGGAGAGCATAGCCTGAATTCTGCTTTGCTAGCCTATGAAATTTTTGAGCTGGATAGCCGTTTGGTGAGTCCAGAAGCCAAGATGGAACTCTATAATTACCTCATTAGTTACCCAGCCAGCATGCTAAACTCCAGACAACTCAGAGCTCTGCATTTCTTTGCTGGAACCTACAATGGCAGTCGCATGGAGAGCTTCAGGGATTCGATCAATAGCTACAAATCTTCAAACTACTACCTGAATAAGTGTTGGGAACGCATGATTAACGTCTCAAAGTACATCCGCACTCACTGCGATGCTAGCACTTTTAAAACCTCTGTAGCTTATCTGGAGAAGAGCATTCTGCAGCTTTCTCATTACGCCAGCATGCGCAACAACTGCTTTGTAGAAAACCTGCAGGCAAGCTTCGATCAAATTGAGCAGCTATCCCTCCAAATGAGTGAACTATCACTGACTGATTCACTCACCGGACTCAGGAATCGCCGTTTTCAGGAGATCAATCTTCCCCAGTTGGCCGCTTTTGCTGCCCGCCATAAAACCCCGGTTTGCTTTGCTATGATGGATATAGATTTCTTTAAAACTGTGAACGATATCCATAGTCATGCGGCTGGTGATGCTGTGCTTAAACAGTTGGGAGAGATGATGAGGAAGGAATTCCGCAAAAGTGATATTATCATTCGCTATGGAGGCGAGGAGTTCTTGATTGTCCTCTTTGATTCTGAGCTTCAGAACGCGATAAAGATCCTTGATGCCTTTCGTCGGAAGATTGCTTCATACAGTTTCATCTATGAAGATCAGCTAATCCAAATCACTGTAAGCATTGGGATTAGCGCAGAATACTTTGATAACAATCTTGCCGATCGTCAAATTGGCGATTTTATCGGCCATTCCGACATTGCTATGTATGCAGCCAAAGCATCAGGCAGAAATTCGATACGCAGCTATTTGGCACCTGCCGAAAATCCCGCTTGACACAAATAGCAAGCTAAAAAATCTATTTCTCAAAGGAGTTTGCCATGGCAAAGATCGTAGTTAAGAACCTGAATAAGTATTATGACAACGGATTCCACGCAGTTAAGGACGTGAACTTTGTGGCCGAAGATAAAGAGTTTGTGGTTTTGGTGGGACCCTCCGGTTGTGGGAAAAGCACAATTCTGCGCCTGATCGCCGGCTTGGAAGAAATCTCCAGTGGGGATATATATATCGGCGAGAAGCTGGTCAACAAAATGCCTCCCAAAGAGCGCGACATTGCGATGGTGTTTCAAAACTATGCCCTTTATCCTCATATGACGGTGGAAAACAACATGGCTTTTGCCTTGAAACTTCGCGGGGAGAACAAGGCGGAGATAGCCAAAAAAGTGGATAACGCTGCGGAAATGCTGGGAATAGAAAGCATGCTAAAGCGCAAGCCAGGTCAGCTCTCAGGCGGACAAAGACAACGTGTGGCCTTGGGACGCGCAATCGTGAGAAATCCCAAAGTATTCCTCTTTGATGAACCGCTTTCAAACCTGGATGCCAAGCTGCGCGTGGCCATGAGAGCCGAGATTGTCAAGCTGCACCGCACCCTTGAAAATACCATGATCTATGTCACTCACGATCAGGTGGAAGCCATGACCATGGCGGATCGCATCGTGGTGATGAAAGATGGCATTATTCACCAGATTGATACTCCTCTGAACATTTATAACAACCCCGCCAATATGTTTGTAGCCGGATTCATTGGTTCTCCTGCCATCAATATCATTAAAGGCAAATTAGCCCGCAAGGATGCTGCCCTCTGCTTTGATAGCGGTGATTTCTGCTTAAAACTCACCCAGGATCAAGCCTCAAAGCTTGAGAAGTATATCGACAAAGAAATTGTTATGGGGATTCGCCCCGAGGATATCTATGATGCCCGGCACGATAGCATGGCAGAAGCTCCTCAGCCCTTCAATCCCATCTGTGACTTAGTGGAACCCCTGGGCAATGAATTCCATGTGGTGCTCAAAACCAAGAGCTTCAGCTTTGTTGCCCGGCTCGATCCCAAAGATCTTCCCCAGGTTGGTAAAGAGCTGCCCGTCAGTGCAGATATGCATAAAGCCCATTTCTTTGATCCAGAATCAGAGATCAGCCTTTATTGATTTGATGCTAAAGCAAGTCATATTAGTCACTGTTTTCGTAACGAGCCTGCTGATGGCAAGCGTGCTTGAAAACTCCGCCACTGCTAATGCCTTAAATGGAATCACTCTGCTATCGGATTCTGTGGCAGATTATGCTCTATCTCCCGTGATTGGAGAAACCGGAATCGCCACCTATTATCACCGTCCCTATGGAACCACCGAGATCGCAATACTGGGTTTTGGCGTGGCGGCTGCCCGAAACCGTTTTATCTTCAGCGGAGGGACATCCTACCTGCATCACTCCGATTACTCCCAGCACAATCCATATCTGAACCTGAGTTTCAACTACTACGGTATCAGCATTGGAAGCAGTGGTCACATGCTATATGATAGCGTCCAGGAAAAGGATTCCCGCTATGATTTCAGCTGGGATGCAGGCGCAAAATACTGCTACCGGGATTATGGTGCGGAGGTAAAGATCATCCGCATTGGCAGCATTGATGAGCAGCTTGACATCTCCATGAAAGCAGCTCTAAGTGAGGGGATTCTTACTTCCACCAGCTATGTTTGTGAAACCGGAGGCTATGACTTTTTCCGGGCTGGAATGACTACCGAGATCAACAAGTATCTTTCCGTTTATGGTTCCTGGCAAAATGAACCTAACCGCTTTGGCTTTGGATTCCGTTTTGGGATTGAACCATGGAGTCTGATGTATTCAATCCGCACGCATCCGGAACTGGATGTGAGCCACAGTGTAGCGCTGGATATCAACTGGTAAAAAGGCTTTCCTGCCTTTGGCTGTGCCTTTGCGGGATCTGTCTATTTGCCGATCCCATCGCTATTGATGATCCCATTGAACTGCTGGTTGAAGATGCTGCCGATCTTGTTGTTCAAAATCAATACACCGAACAGGAACAATACAATAGCGCTCTGAATCTCTATTTGAGCAGCACACCTTTTGCCAGGATCCAGGCACGAGTATCTGGCAAACATATCAGGATATTGGGATCAACCAAAGCTCTTGCCGAATCCGCTACTGCCAATCTTCAAATCCGATATCAGGACAATCTGGCTCTTGGACATTATCGTATGCAGTGGGCTGATGGCCTAATCCTTAGCCAAAGTCAGAAACATCCCGGAATCCTCAGTCCATCCCATCCGGATAGTTACTGCCCTCAGGGGTTGGCGCTGAATCTTTACCATAAACCAGTACGATTGATGGCATTTATCTCCCAACAGAAACGCAAGGTAAAACTACTTGAGCAGCAGATCAGCCTCTTGCCTCGCAGTAAAAAGGATTATCTGGGCAGCACTCTGGAAGAGATTTATGGTGTTGCTTTGTCGATGCAGACTGAGCAATTCAGCCTGGGTGCCTTGCAGTATTATCAGAGCTATGACCGCAGCTTTAGCGATCCCGCTCTGGATTCCCTGCTTGTAGCTACCAGCCTTGCCGCTTCCTACCATTCACCCAGGCATATCTTGAGAGCAGAATGTGTAATTCAGGATCAAGCTTCCCTGGCTCTGTCCTGGCAAATGCGCAGTTCAGGATTCCAACAAAAATGGCAGTATCGCCGGTTAAACCGGTATCAGCGCCCGGCTTATGCGTCCAAAGTCCTGCGTCTCAACAACCAGGAGCAGCGTGACGAATTGAGTGCCGAACTGAAGTATTCCCTTCAGTTGCCGATCACCCTGACTCTCCGCAGCACATTGAATAAGGCTTATGCTGATGTTGCCCAGACCGGTTGGTTGGGCGAACACAAAGCCGCGATTGCTTATGATGATACTCAAAGCTCCCTATATCTCTCCCTGATTGGCATTGACCGCGATATCCTTAGTGCAGTGGATTCCACCTTTATCAACAGCAATCCACAGCACTATCGATTCTATCTGAAGCTTGGGCAGCAGATCAATACTCATATCAGCACCTCACTGGCTTTCCGCTATCACCATCAGGATGAGATTCTGGCTTTGAAAACCGGATCGTGGTGGCAGCAATCCCTAAAGTATTCAAATGCAAACACCTGCTTACAGTTATCCTTCAGCATCTGGAATAGCGGCAACTACACTCTGATGATTCCCGACGATAGTGAATCAGGTTTCCAGAGCAAGGGCAAAAACTCCGCTGCTCTGAGCCTGAGGGCAGAACAAAGCTGGAAGAATCTGAGTGCACAGTTGGTGATGGAGCAGGATTTGAAGGGTTCTCAGGATACTTCCTTGCGCATGAATCTGGCCGCTCATTTCCATTGAGCTTGATTTTCATCTACCTGGCGAACAACCTCCGGCTTTGCTACAGAAGTATAAAACCCGGATCAAAGACCCGGGTAACAATGTTTCAGGATTTGACTGCTTAATTACCGAGAAGTATTTGCAGACCAGCAACAAAACCAAATAGGCTTGATTCATTCTTTCCTGATCTATCCGCTCCATAATCACCAAGACCCATCATGTATTGACCACGAAGATCAACAAATGTTTTTGATGAGATTGGGAAAAGGTATCCCCCTTTTAAGGTTCCATACATTGCAGTTTCCTTGTGTTTTCCAACAAACTCCTTATCTGAAGACTTTTGCTGATATAGGAAATCAAGACCCGCATAAAGATTATCAAAGAAGTATCTTCCCCCTATCCCTGCTCCCAGAGTTGTTTCCGTGTCTTCATCCTGGCTCATGGTTTCAACCTTGACGATCAGATCGGCACATAGCTTATCAATCACAAAATAACCTAACTGGGGGTACAAAGATATACGAGTTGCGGGATCATCATCAGAGTTATCTTTCTCAATGCTCAATCCGGCTGTTCCCCCAACCAGCATTGCACCTTGGGTAAATGCAAACATTGAAGTAACAACTAATAGCGAAAACAGGATTAGTAATCCCTTTTTCATGATCTACCTCCTTGGTATTTTCTTGAAGCTCAATACATGCATCAGCACTTGACCTGTCCCATTACAGGCTGTGTTTACACATCCAGTGTTCTTCTGTTTACAATCTACAAACAAATGTTTATCTGGTCAAGTAAAATCTTTATTTCAACCGCACAAGAGCTGCCGGGAAAACTCCTTAGCATGCAGCTATTCATCTTGCAGGGCGCGAACAATCGCTTCAGGAGTGGCGGGAAAGCTCAATTCTCTGCTACTGCCAGCTCTCTTAATGGCATCACGAATGGCGAAGAAGACCGCCATTCCATAAATAAAGGGCGGCTCTCCGGTAGCTTTGGAACCAAATACACTGGACTCCCGGGAATCCGAGGTCAAAAGCTCAATATCCAGCAATTCCGGCAAATCCCTGATCCCAGGAATCTTATAAGTACTCGGATTGGCAGAAAGGTAGCGGCCATGGGAATCCCAGACGAGATCTTCCATGGTGCACCAGCCCATACCCTGGATAAAGGCTCCGGTTACCTGTCCCCGATCTATTTCGGGATGCAGGCTTTGCCCGTTTTCATGCACGATATGAGTGCTTAATATCCTGTGTTCTCCGGTCAGGCGATCCAGCTCA
>JALNYD010000383.1 GCA_023230025.1 Candidatus Cloacimonadota bacterium
AATCGCTCTATCCGTCTGCACAATCCCGTATCGCTGGTGAATATTCAGAATCCCAGCCTTAGCTTCAAGGCAAAATGGGATCTGGAAGCAGGATATGACTATGTTTATGTGGAAGGCTCCACTTCAGGTTCTGGCAATTGGCAACAACTGGGCAGCTTCACCGGAAACCAGGAAACCTGGGCTGATCAAGTGTTTGCTCTGGATGCCTTTGCCAATCAGAACTTCTATCTGCGCTTTCGTTTGGATAGCGATTGGGGTGAAAATGCGGACGGTATTTACATTGATGATGTCCAAATCTCCGGGACTGATACTTCGATTCCTCTTTTCGGTGATGCCGATAGCAATGGCTGGGTATCCATTGATGATGCTCAGCACATTCTTGACTATATGGTAGGCAATAGCGATACCATCAGCGAGATCAATGCAAATCTTGACCTGCAAGAAGACATCTCCGGCCCTGATGCTTATCTGATATATCTTTACTCATCCGATCCTGCCTTCAGATTTCCTGCACAGAGCGAAGAGCTTTACAATCTGGAAGAAGTAGCGGTCAGCAACTCTCTTGATGGGACAGCTATGTATCTTACTTTTACTGATAGTCAGGATCTGCATAGCTTCTATATGGATTCTCCTTTCGCCCTGGAATTTGTATCAATTGACTATGCCTCAAATTGGATCCAATCTGTCATGCGGCATAACGGCAAATTTGCCATGATTGGCTACGATTTCTGGCCAACTCACATGATTGAACTGGATTTGCCTGATAACGATTTCTACATTCAGAATGAGATCAACGGCTATCTAAGTTCAATGTATGTGGAAGCCTCCTCCCATACTGATCCTGATAGCCCCGCCCTGACCTTTGCCTTGGCTCAGAACTATCCCAATCCCTTCAATCCGAACACCAGCATTTCCTTCAGCCTTGCCTCCAGCGCTGATACTTCCCTGAAAATATACAATCTCAAAGGACAGATTGTCGCCACTCTTGCTGAAGGTATCCTGGAGGCTGGAAATCACACCATCGATTGGGATGGCCGGGATGATAATGGCAATGCTCTGAGCTCTGGAATCTATTTCTATCGGCTACAATCAGGACAAACTACCTTACAACGTAAGATGGTGCTCAGCAAATGAAGCGGAGTGTCTGGATAGTCACGCTGATCCTGATGATCTTCAGCCTGCAATCCTGCAAGGCAAAAAGCAATCCTGAGGAGACAATTCCGACCTTTCGTCATGATGGTTTTCTGAAGATACATTCCGCTGATGGTACTCTGAAAGCTGAGTTTGATGTCGAGATTGTGCGTAAAGATTTTGAACTTGCACGGGGTTTGAAATATCGCGATAGTATCAAAGCCAATCAGGGTATGCTCTTCATCTTTGATTTTGCGGATTACCACAGCTTTTGGATGCAAGACACCTATATCAGCCTTGATATGCTGTTCATTGATCTTGACAATCATATTGTCAACATAGCCAAAAACACCACTCCCTTCAGTGAAGAGCAGATCTTTCCTGAAGCTCCGATAAAGTATGTGCTGGAGATTCTTGCCGGCACAGCGGATAAACTGAATATTCAAAAAACGGACAAAGTAACATGGATCGAAAATTAATCCTCATCTCCATTCTAATCATCCTGCTTGCAGTTTTCTCCTGCAAGGGGAAAACAGATCCCGGACAAAGCTTGGATAACCAAGAGACCGAGATCGATTATAGCCAAAGTGAAGAGCCAGAAGTATTCCCGGAACCTGAACCAGATTCACAGAGCAATCCCCTAAAAAACTTCAGCTACAGTTGGTCTGAAAGCGATGATATGCCTCCGGTTGTGATCATCATTGATGATTTTGGCAATAGCGCTGGAACTCTTTTGGAAGGTTTTGCCGATCTCCCGGATGAGATTGTCTTTGCCGTATTGCCTGATCTCCCCCACACCGAGACAGCCGCCCGGCTCGCCAGAAAGACAGGTCATGAAGTGATAATTCACGTGCCTATGGAAGCAGAAAACAGCTCTATCAGCCCAGGCACAAATTACATCAAAGCAGGTATGTCCGCTTCAGAAATCACAGAAGTTATGGCAGATTTCATGGATCAGATACCGATGGCAATCGCAGCAAACAACCATATGGGCAGCAAAGCTACTTCTCACCGTGAGACCATGCTCAACGTCATAGCCGAGCTTAAAAAAGAAGGACTATTCTTTATCGATAGCGCCACTACTTCCAATAGCGCAGTTTTTACCGCTGCCTCGGAATTGGATGTCTTTAGCACTCGCCGGGATATCTTCCTGGATGTTCCGGATATCAGCGATGCCACCCTCAAGACCAAGATTGAATCCCTGGGCAAATACAAGGGACGCAACGAGCCGATCGTCATCATCAGCCACTGCCACAACCAGGAAAAACTGGATGGCCTCAGGAAGTTCATCGACCAGATCCAGGACATGGGGATAAAGATTGTATCTTTGAAGAAAGCTTTCCCGGAAGCCAGAGCGTAGAACACAGAATCGATAGGGGTAGGGGAGCGATCCGTTACCGGGCTCCCCTCCCTCCGAACCGTACGTGCGGTTCTCCCGCATACGGCTCTCCAGAAAACAGGTATCTCATGTAAGAGACTGGCATAATTCCCTGTG
>JALNYD010000384.1 GCA_023230025.1 Candidatus Cloacimonadota bacterium
GCTTATGCAGACGAGACGTCTGCAATCCTATCCCAGGCTTTCATTATCGGTTGTGAAAGCTGTTTCATTTGGGTTTTACATGAAAGCCATAGGATTCGATACGTCTCGTGTCGACAAAACAGAGTTCCGTAAATGAAAGCAGCTTCGCTGCTTATGCAGACGAGACGTCTGCAATCCTATCTCCAGGCTTTCATTATCGGTTGTGAAAGCTGTTTCATTTGGGTTTAGATATTCCAACACTCGAGGTCTGGGGAGATATCAGAATCCTTTGGCAAAATAGATATCCAGAACCAACAACTTGAGCCCGGAGAATGTATCCAGATCACCAAAGATATCCTCCAAGCCTTTGATGATCGCATTGATGTGGTCTTTCACGATCTTGGCCAGAACAACCTTGGTTCCGGGATTTTTATCGCCGGTAAAGTTAAAGAAGCCCATAAACAGCGGCACTTTGGAGATCAGGTTCTCCATTTGAGATCCATCCAGGATTATGGATTGTTGGATTCCGTATTCAATGAAAACCTCTGTGATGTCCTGAAGGATGCTTTCTTCCTGAACAATCAGCAACAGCAACTTATCTTTCCCTTTATAATTCAGCTTTCCGGAACCATTATCGGCATTTTTGAGGAACTCTTCATAGAGATTGATGCGCGAGTTTGCCTGCAGAAGAGATGTGACTACCCCAGGTTGTTTCAGGATATGTGAGCAGGCAGCCAAAAGCTGCAGATGCTCATTTCGTTGATCCTTGGGGCCAAGAATGGAGACGAATACAGTGCTTTTTTTGTGGTCGATGGAATCAAACTGCACCCCTTTGTGGCAGATGGCGAGGCTGATGTAGAACTTATTCAACCCTTCGATCTGGCAATGGGGCATGGCGATGCCATTGACAAATCCCGTGCTGCCCATATCTTCCCGGGCTTTAAGCTCCTGATAGATGGTTTCTTCGGATATATCAGCGCAACCGTGACTGCGTTTGAACAGGGCTGCAATCTGATGCAGGGCTTCGTCTTTATCCTTAGCCTTCAGATCTATGGTGCAGGATTCCATTTTAATCACTTCTGCCAGGTTCATGATTGTCTCCCTTTTAGATTTTTCAAGATGGCTATTTTTGAGAGCGGCGGACCCACTATCTCATTGACGAATACGGACATCAATACTATGTTGATCATCTTGGCAATTTCTGCTTTGATGGGTTCTGAGACACTTTGCACCACCGGAGAAGCCTGAACGAAGAGCACCAGACCGATGGCCACGCCTGCCTGTGGAAACAGGCTAAGACCCAGATAGTTCCGCACATTACGATCCAGTTTTAAGGCCCAGGATCCCAAGTAAATCCCACCATATTTCCCCAGCATGCGTAAGATAATATAGGACATCCCTACCAGCAGGATTGAGGGATCCGCAAAGATTTTGAGGTTCAATTCTGCTCCGGCAATGGCAAAGAATATCGCATAAAGCACAGAGGTGATGGGTTCAAAAGAGAAGAGAATGCGAACATGCTTGCTGGAAAGATTCACCAGCAGCATACCCAAAGTCATATTGGCAATCAAGGGTGAAAGATTCAGGCTGATGGAAATGGATGTACTAAGGAAGATGAATCCCAGAGCCAGAATCTTGATTTCATTGAGATTATGCTTTTTGATCGTGCCATAGTGAATTGCCAGGCCAGCCATAGCGCCAATCAGGATTGAATAGAGGATCTCGCTGCAGGCATGCCAAAGTGCGCGTGATATCACCAGTTCTGCCTGACCCATGAGCGAAGCAGAGAGGGCAAAAGCTATGGAAAACAGGATAACCGTTCCTGCATCATCAAGAGCCACAATACCATAGAGATAATCCACAAACTTACCCTTGGCTTTTAGTTTTTCTACAATAACCACTGTTGCTGCCGGGGCTGTAGCGGCTGATATGGCTCCCAGGACAAAGGCAATGTAATTGGGCAATCCAAGCAGGTATAAACCCAAGGATACCAAAAGGAAAGTGAGCAGCATTTGAAGCAGCGTGAGAATCAGGATGTTCTTGCCATAGAGCTTTAGCTTGCGGAAGGAAAACTCACCCCCGATGATCACTGCAATGAAGGATAGGGTAAGCTCTGAGATTACATATAGCATCTCCATATTGGCAGGCCGGATCAGCCGGAGTCCCGAAGAACCAATCGCCACTCCAGCCAAAATATAACCAGTAATGACAGGGAGCTTGAGTCGCTCGGCAATATAGCCGAACAAGTAACCCACCAAAAGCATCAGAGCTGCGCTGAAGATGATATGCTGTGCAAAATAATGTTCGACAAGCTCAATAATATTCAAGTATAAACCTCTTTATCCTGCCTGAGTGAGTACCGATGCAGATTTGAGCAATCTATTGCAGCGACAGATTCAGTCAGGATCAACGCCGTTGCATGCGGGATAACGCATTGTAAAACCTATACATGCAAACTGAGGACAACAAAGCCCACAGAGCATTATTGTCAAGGTCTAAGCTTGCCAATGCCATCAGAGAGTGGATCTTGAGAACAGGTTTTGCTTATCTGTGCTTTCTCCAAAGCTACTTCATCAACACAGCCTTGCGCACAAAGACGGAGGAAGCCGTCTGCATCCGGATCAAATAGACGCCGCTTCAC
>JALNYD010000385.1 GCA_023230025.1 Candidatus Cloacimonadota bacterium
CCGCGATTTGATCAGGATTCCGGCAAGGGAGGGTGGTGGTTCAAGCCCTTGAGCAGCGTCATCCGGTGACGCGGGAAATTGCCTCAACCAGCCTAAAAGCTTCTGATAATATCTGATGGCATCGCTGTTGCTAAAGACCTTCTGACAGGCAGCAGCAGCCTTGCCCAGATAGTACATGGCTTTTTGAGGAATCTCGGCATGGTGATAGTGCTCCGCCAGGGGGTAGAGAAATTCTGCCTGTCGTTCCGGGTAAAGCTCCTCAATCGCTTCAGCCGAAAGCAGATGCAGGATTTTGCGGTTTTCCAAGAGCAGAGTCTGATAGGCCACATCGCGGGTAGTGATATGCTTAAAGAAATAGGCCGAATAATCAAAGCCCAGCAGCTTGAGGATGAAAGCCTGATTTTCAAGCTGAGCCAGAGTTTCTTTCACATCAATGGGATCATAGAGTTTATCTTCGATCCAGGAAAGGATATCCACAAAAAACTCCTGTCCGATCACGGCAGCTTTTTGGAGCAGCAAGCGGATGGTCTTTTCCAGCAGGTCGAGCCGGGATAGGATCAGGGCGTGCAGGTTTGCCGGGATCGGCAAGTTCTCCGGATCGCGGCTGGGCAGTTCATAGAGATAGTTGCACCACTCCTCAAGGTAAAAGGGATTGCCGCTGCTCAGCTCTTTGACCTTGTTCAATACCTCATCAGAAAGCTTGAAATCTGCCGTGTAATGACGGAGCAAGCGAGTAATTTCCAGATCGTCCAGGGCTTTCAGCTCCAGCTCTTTGAAAGCAGGATATTGGGCAATTGCCGTGGGTAAGAGGTAATCATGGCGATATTGCAGTAGCAGCAGAATCTGACTTTTCAATGCCGCATCTTCGCGCCAGAACAGCCGTTCCATCAGAAAGCCAAAGACAGCCGCGGAGCTTTCATCCAGCCAATGCAGATCATCCAGAATCAGGACTATGGGCAAGCCCCTGGACGCGTGAACAGCGATGATTCTTTGGATGAGCTCTTGCAAGGCCAGGCGCAGATGGGTAAGCAATTCATTCCCGCTTTGCCGGATTCTGGGGTCCGGATAGGGGATTTCCAAGAGCAGACCGATCAGGGGCAGCTTGTCCATCAGCGCTTCTTTGTCCTGATCTCCGAGCGTTTCTGCCAAGCGTTTGAAGCCCGCTTCCAGCTTTTCCTTTTTAACCTTCTGTGCTTCGCTGAGGCTGAGCTTAAACTCATTCTCGAGCAGATTGATAAAGATATTGAAGGGACTGCGCAAGATGCCGGATGCCGCGCAAGCGATCATGATCAGATGATTTTGATGTTGCTGGCAAAACTCGTGAACCAGCCGCGTTTTACCCAATCCGGCATCGGCCTTGATCCCGATGATGGCTGGGCTGGGATTTTGGTCATCAATGCCTTGCAGCTTGCGCTGGATATGCGCAAAAGCCTGGTTAAGGCATGCCAGCTCTTCTTCGCGTCCCACATAGATGGACTTTTTGCGAAACCATCGCTGGCCTTTTTCCAGCCGGGGGCGCAATACTGTATAGCTTTCCACCGGTAGCTCAAACCCCTTGGCCTTTACGTGTCCATAGTATTCAAACTCAAAAAAGCGTTCCACGCTCTGCATGGCGCTTAATGGCATCAGGATGCGGTTGATAGGCGCATTTGCCTCCATCCTCTGAGCAAGATTGACGGTGGAGCCGATCACGGTAAAATCCCCTTCCCGCTCCTCGCCGACCCTGCCCACGATGACCAGGCCGGTATTGATGCCAATGCGGATTCCGATAGTGTCAGTGCTATTCTTGTTTTCAGCCAGGTTTTTCTGATTGTAAAGTTCCAGCTGCTCGATCATTTTCAGACCCGCCAGCACAGCCCGTTCGGTATCCTGCTCGGTGGCCTGACGTGCCCCAAAGAGCGCCATGATGCCATCCCCCATGTATTTATCCACATAGCCACCAAAGTGATTGATGCACTTTGTAAAGCGCTTCATCAGGGGATCGATTCTTTGGGCAAATTGCTCCGGATCAAGCCGGTTGCCCAGCGCGGTAGCATTCTTGATGTCCGCAAAAAGAACGCAGACTTCCCGCCGCTCGCCTTCTTTTAGCTGAAACTTATCCCGGTGGGAAGTGTTCTCAGCCTCAGCATCCAATAAATCAAAAAAGAAATCAAGATCATTCAAGCTTTCCATATTGCCGCCTAAAATCTACTTACCAATGCACTACAAACAAAGGGCAAAATTATGTCAACATAAAAAGTCTCAATGACTTAGAAATTCGCTTCTTTCTATTCTGGTAACATCGGGTAAAATCAGGGAGCACCGGCTTCAGCCGGTCGGTTCACCGGCTTTGGCCGGTGTGTGAGCACAGCATTAATCATTCAAAGCCACCCTTCCCGGCCGGATGAATCCGGCGTACCGACCGGCTAAAGCCAGTGTTCCGACTATAAACCCTCACTGAAAACTTCAAATCCAATCACCAAAACTTCAAATGTCCAAGTCCGAAAGATGATGAGCCATACGAGTTGGATGTTCTAACAATGCTAACTTCTTTCTGATCATCATATTGTGTTTATAGCATTGGATTCGGCAAAACTATAGGGAATGTCCAAGTGCTTCTATAAATGGTGGTAGATTTGA
>JALNYD010000386.1 GCA_023230025.1 Candidatus Cloacimonadota bacterium
ATAGCGAGAATTGTAGCGACCATAACTGGAATAGCTACCATTATAATTGTAACTACCTCCCAAACCGCTGGTATTGATTCCCTTTACGCCAAGAGCGGCAAGTAAATACATCAGGAGCTTGGTACCAAAATATACCAGAACCATACCCACAGCGAAGATTCCCAGCCAGAACAGATACATCATCGTCAGGTTTTTCACAGTTACGATCAGGTTACTATTCTTTTGACGCGGGCTGAGAGTAAGATACAACAGGGTGTTTTCGCCCTCGCGAAGTTTGTCCAGATTCCCGCGGGATTGTTGAATCAAGCCATGCAGGGTTTCCTTGCGGCGGTTTTGCTGTTCGGAAGGAAAGCGAACTTTGTCCAGATCAGCCAGTTCATTTTCGTAGCTGGCGAGGCGGGCAGTTTCGGTATCGTAATCGAGGTTTACCAGCGAAGTGTCGATTTGTTCAGTTTGAGTTCCCACATAGCCGAAGGTCTTTAGTTCCTGAGTAATGCTCTCCAATTCACTCTGGGGAACGGTGAAGATATAAGCCCCAAAGCTACCCTCGTTCTGTTTGCGGATGCGCTGTTTGCCCTTTTCGTTCATGATTTTATTGATGCCTTCCTGGGCTTTGGTGATGTTTTCCGCGCTAAAACTGATCTGAGCCTTGTTGATGAATTTCAGATCCCGGTACTCATTGGCACTGGTTTTGAAATTGAAGGTAGGCTTCTTAGTTCCCTGATTCTGGAACTGCACGATGGTCGCAGCTAGCGCCAGAAACACTATAAAGATTGCAATTCCATGTACTCTTCTTCTTGTCTTTTTGTCCACTTCGTTCCTCTTTCTAATGTTTATTTATAAGTTCTTCCGCATGTTTCAGAGCCAAGCTGGAAGCGTCTCCGGAGAGCATGCGTGCGATCTCCGGGATCCTCTGAGCAGGGCTGAGAACCCGCAGGGTTACACTCGTCTTGGAATCGGCATCCTTGTTCACGGCAATGTGGGTATCTGCCACTGCCGCGATCTGAGCCAGGTGCGTTATACAAAGCACAGGATGCCTTTGGGCTATCCCGGCAATGCATGTTGCCACGTTGTCTGCCGTCTTGCCACCGATTCCAGAATCGATTTCATCCAAGACCAGCAAACGAGCGCTTTCTTTGTTTACCAAGACTTCTTTGATGCCCAATAAAATTCTGCTCATTTCACCACCGCTGGCGACAGCGGACAGGCTTTTTAGATCGCTACCGGGGTTTGCAGAAAACAGGTATTCCACGGTATCTTGACCGGTTTCGCTGAGGATGGAGAGGGCAGACAAGGCATCGGATTTTAGATTTACAGCCTTGTGATTTTTGTCAATCCTTATCTCAAATCTGGCATCTTGCATTGCCAGTTTGCGAATGCTGGTTTGTAGTTCCTGGCTAAGTTTTGCGGCGGCATCGTTCCGGACAGCGCTTAGTTCATTTGCTTTGTCGGTAAGCTCTAACTCACCGTTTTCCAGCTTCTTGCGGGTGGTATCGATGGCTTTGTCAAAATCCTGGGCTACGAGAATCTCGCGCTCACGGTGGGAGATGAGCTGTTGCAAGTCTTCCACAGACTTCACTTTATGTTTGTGCAACAGGGAGTTTATCAAGTCCAGCCGATCTTCTATCTCGGTAAGGCGAAGCGGATCTGCGCTTATGCTATCCATTATCTGCGAAAGCTCGAAGGAGGTGGAGTTAAGGGCTTCGAGGGCTTCACCAAGGGACTGCGCTGCGTTTGAGATTGCAGGGTTCAACTCCCGAAAATGATTGATCTGAGCCGAAAATTGGCTGATTTGGTCGAAGATGCTATTCTCGCTCTCAAACATGCACTCATTCATGCTTTGCGCCATCTGTAGAATATCCATGGAGTGGGAGAGCAACTCATACTCTTTCTGCAAGGTATGTTCTTCCCCGGGTTTGAGATTTGCGCTTTCCAGTTCTGCGTATTGGTAGCGGTAGAGCTCTATCATCCGGCTCTGTTCTTCCCGCTGGTGGATCATGTCGTCCAGCTCCGTCTTTAGCCGTTTCAGTTCCCGCCATAGGCTACGATAGTCCTCCCGCAGTTTGAGGCAGCCGGCATATCGATCCAAAAGGAGAAGTTGGTAAGCAGAGCCGAGAATCTTCTGTTGATCACGTTGATGATGAAAATCCAGAAGCAATGGTTTCAGGCCTTTCATTACGGAGGCGTTTACCTTTCTTCCGCCGATGAAGTAGGCAGACTTCCCGTTTTTGGAAATCTCCCTGGCAAGAAGCAGTTCCTCCTCATCCTCGCCGGCGATGCTCTTCAGGTAGCTTAGTAGTTCGTCGTCTTCCTTGGGGCGAAAGGTAGCTTCCAGATAGATGGGCTTGCTTTTGTCCCATGGCTCCAGGCCTGCGGGGTTGTCGCCAAAGATGATGCCAATCGAGCCTACAAGGATGGATTTTCCCGCCCCGGTTTCTCCCGTGATCACTGTAAGGCCGGGCTTGAAGGGCAAGCGCAATTCCGGCACCAAGATGTAGTTTCGGATGTAGATTTCGCTCAGCATCATTTTCCTAAGTGCATTTTATTGCGCAGAATGCGGTAGAAAGTACGTTTGGACAGCTTGATAAAGCGAACTTCCCCGGGGGAGGCGGTGATGT
>JALNYD010000387.1 GCA_023230025.1 Candidatus Cloacimonadota bacterium
TGGTTCCACCGCAGGGGATTGTCCTGCTGGGTTATGAACTCTGGCGCAATGGCAACCTTCTGATCTTTACCGAGGGCAGCACATACAGCGACATGAACCTGCCCAATGGTGAATACAGCTACTATGTAAAGGTCATCTATGATGATGCCGAGTCCATCCCTTCCAATACCTATAGCACTACCATCGAGATTCCCTACCCTCCACAAAACCTGATTGCCGAAGTGGATGCAGCAGATGTCAGTCTGAGCTGGCAAGAGCCTGTCAATGGCCCCAGGACTCTCAGTACATACCAGATCTATCGGGATGGTATGTTGATTGGACAAAGCTCTGAACTCAGCTATGTGGATTCTGCTGTGCCCAATGGCAGCCACACTTATCATGTAACTGCGCTGTATTCGATCGGAGGAGAATCACCTGCTTCCAACAGCGTGACAGTGGAAGTCGAAGTTGCCTACCCGCCACAGAACCTGCAATATCTGGTAAGCGGAGACAGTGTGCAGCTCAATTGGGAAGCACCCGTCACTGCTCCTCGGGAACTGCTGAACTATAATATTTACCGTGATGGTACACTGATTGGGCAAAGCACGGATCTACAATACACTGATTCTGGTTTAGCCAACGGCACATATCAATATGCCGTAAGCGCTGTATATTCTGCTGAGGAATCCACCTTATCGAACATGGTGGAAGCAGAAATAGAAGTTGCCTATCCGCCGCAGAACTTAAGCTGCACAGTATCAGGAGCTTCGGTAAGCCTGCTTTGGGAGCTCCCTGCAACCGCTCCGCGCGCCCTTTTAGGCTATCAGGTCTATCGTGATGGAGCCTTAATTGGGCAAAGCTCTGAGCTTTTCTTCAGCGACAATAACCTTGCTAATGGCAGCTACAGCTATCACGTAACTGCACTTTATGATAGTGGCGAATCCCCGACCTCGAACATTGCCCTTGCTCAGATCGAAGTCCCCTATCCCCCGCAGAACCTGCAATTCACCGTCACTGGCAACATCGTTAATCTGAATTGGGAAACCCCGGCAATAGCTCCGCGAGCTCTGCTTCACTATAATGTTTACCGAAATGGCAGCTTGATCGCACAAAGCGCTGAACTCAGCTATATAGATGGTGGATTGGCCAATGACAACCATGAATATTATGTTACTGCGTTATATGACAGTGGCGAATCAATCGCCAGCAACACGGTTTCGGCATTTGTGGAAGTGCCATATCCTCCCACCCAGCTTAGCGCCAGCGTGGATGAAGACAATGTGCTCTTGAGCTGGAACCAGCCTGCTACTTCTGCCTTGCGCTCCTTTTTGGGATACTACATCTATCGCAATGACATTCTGCATCAAAGCCTGAGTAATCCAACCCTAACGCAGTGGCAGGATACTGGGGTGCCCAATGGTAACTACAGCTACTATCTTATTGCCCGCTATGATGCCGGCTTATCGGTGGCCTCAAACACAGTGGAAGTAGTTGTAAACGTGATGCCGGATCTCTTTCCACCCCAAAACCTGATCGTCAGCCTTAGTGGAGAACGCAATTCTTTACTGAGCTGGACAGCCCCGGAGGGATCTCCTCAGTTCTACAGAGTATATCGTAATGACCAGGAGCTTTCGACTACCACTACCCTAAGCTATCTGGATCAAAACCTGGATAACGGCACTTATGTATACTATGTCAAGGCGCAGTATGCCGAAGGGCTTTCCTCTGCCAGCAATAGTGCCACGCTGAACCTGATGGTAGCTTATGCACCGCAATCCTTTAGCGGGACTATCATCAATGGGAATGATATCAGTCTTAGTTGGGCAGTTCCCAATCAGGGTGAAATCGGCTTCGTGCTGCATCGCAATGGCACCCAGTATGCCCTGATAAACAATCCCCAGGCTACAAGTTATAGTGATCCCGGGCTAAGTAATGGTAGCTATTCATACAGCATTGCCGCTATCTATCCGGATGCGATCTCAGATTTTAGCCCGGTCTTGTCCCTTGCCGTGGAAGTGCTCTATCCTCCCATGGACTTCAGCTTGGTGCAGAACTCTTCCACTATTGATCTCTCCTGGGCTGCTCCAATTGATCTGGGCGGCTTTGTGGCTTACAAATTGTATCGTAATGATGCCCTGATCTATGAAGGCCAGCAAAGCAATTTCAGTGATATCCATGTTGTCAATGGTAACCATGAATACAGCCTTGCTGCTGTTTATAGCTTTGGTGAGATCTTCCATGCTGATGTCCTCTCTGCAGCTATGCAAATTGCTTATGCCGCATCCAACCTTAGTGTCAGTCTGCAGATGGATGATGCCCTGCTTAGCTGGACCCCCAGCCCTGATCTGGGATTCTTTACGACCTATCGTATTTATCGGAATGATGCTCTGCTTGCCAGCACGCCCCAAAACAGCTATGTAGATAGTGATCTGGCCAATGGCAGTTACAGCTACTATGTAATCGCTGAATACAGCTTTGGCGATGCCCCCGCCACTGCAATTGTTAATGTAGATCTGGAACTACTATACCCTGCCACGAACTTGACGGCCTCGGTTTTGGATGATGATATCCAGCTTTCCTGGAACGCTCCGGTAACTCAGGGGGGATTAAGAGCCTTGCAATGGTATCTGATCTATCG
>JALNYD010000388.1 GCA_023230025.1 Candidatus Cloacimonadota bacterium
AATGCTTGTTAGAGTCAGCCTAAAAGTTTCCACCGATAGTCAGGAGAAATGTTTCCACTACATCGCCAGTTGATTTATTTCCACTTCTCCCAACCCTCGGCTTCAAACACCTAAAGATGGTTCTTCAAGCGATAACTTTTGCCCTTGATATTGATGATCTCAGCATGATGAATGAGCCTGTCAGCAATGACTTGGGTAAGAGCATCACTGCCGAACACCTCCGACCACCGTGAAATTGGAAAGTTGCTTGTCACCACGATGCTTTTCTGCTCATAGCGGACTGCCACAAGTTTGAAGATCAGTTCCGAGGCTTCCAAATCCAGATGGTCATAACCCAGCTCATCAATCACCAGCAATGATGGACGCATCAGGCTTGCCATCACCCGTTTCAGCTTTCCTGCCTTCTTGGCCTCGGCAAGCTTCATCGCCAGATCCGACATGGTGATGTAGTACGCCCTCATGCCTTGGTCTATACATAGCTCTGCAAAGGAGATAGCTATGTGGCTTTTGCCACAACCAGGGGGTCCTATGAGGAGGACGTTCTCCCTTGCATGGACGAAACCCAGAGTCGCCAAGCGCCTGATTTGCTTCTCATCGATGGTCGGTTGGAATGAGAAATCAAAGTCCTCCAGCCGTTTGTGGACGGGAATCCTGCTGAACTTGCGCAGGGTTTCCACCGTACGCTCATTCTTTTTCTGCAGGGCGAGGGCGAGTACACGGTCGGTCAGCATGAGTGCCGAATGGTCGGCCTTGCTCTCCTTTGCAGCAGCCGCGACCTCGCATTCCTCAATCCTCACCCCCAGGTCATTCAGCCTTTTGGCAATATCGACATAGAGGTCATGCATCTTGCTCACCTCCCACTTGCGACACTATCCGGTCGTAGATGCTCAGATCGATGTCATCGCCTGCCAATGATGCATGAATGGGATTGCATTGGCGCATCACCACAGGGCGGGGAGGCTGGCTGGGCTGTTCCTCCGGCTGTTCTCCGGGAAGGTCCCACTGATTGTCGCAGTAGTAATCCCTGGTCACCCAGTCCAAGGCGAACGAGGACAGGACCTCTCCCTCATGGCTGTGCAATGTCACGAGGCTTCCCTCGCGCTGAATGCGCAATGTCTTCCTTTGGTAGGTGACGGGAATCCCGTAGCGGTATCCCTCATAAGTCACCATCCCATCGAACGATATGCTTCTCTCCGGTGCCAGGTAGGGGAACAGGACCTTTTCAGCAGGCAGGGCCGAGAAGGATTCGCCGGCATGCCGCTCATTGGGTATGCAATGCAGGCCGTGATGCTCCGATCCATTCTTCTCATTGCACCATTGCAGGGCTTGCTGGTTCAGGTCTCCCAGGTGCGCATACTCAATTCCGGGGACGAAATTGTCCTTTACATGTCTCACTTGCCGTTCGACCCGGCCTTTTGTAAAAGCATGGTAGGGTTTGTTCAGTGTTGTCGAGAAGCCCAGCAACAGCATGAAATCCCTGTATTTCTCATTCCAGTTGATGGTTGCACCAGACCTTGAGATGCATACGCTTTTCATGTTGTCGGTCATGACCCTTTCGGGAACGCCACCGAGATAGGCAAACCCGTGGATCATCCCGATGAACAAGTTCTCCTGCCTTGCGTTGGTGAAGAATTCCACGTACCGTTTCCCGCAATGCCCGCAAACCATCACGAAACATGCCAGTTTCTGCAAGTGGCCCTGGCTGTCAAGCGTGTTCACAAAGCCCCAGTCCATCTGGAAGCAGTCCCCGGCCCCCAGTTGGTAGCGTCTTCCGCGGTTGCCCCTTGCCACCTTGTAAGTACGCACCGTATTGGGGCAGAGGTGCTTGTTTCTCGCAATGTATACCTTGATTGTGGTCAGGCCACCACGGTAACCCGCCTTCCTCGCCTTTGAGAAAACAACATCGCTGTTGCTGACCCCTTTTGCTAGAAGCTCATCAATCAGTTTCTGGAAGCCTTGCAGCTTTGCAGGACGTATCCTGCCCTTGTTCCCATGCGTGTGGACGAATCCCTCTGTCTTGTACTTCCTCAGGGTCGGACGGCTTATCCCTGTCAGCTTTGACAACAAGCTGATATTCCATGGATCCTTGCCTTGTTTCTTCAACTCTTCCTGAGCTTGTGATACTATTACTTGCGCGTCACTTCTCTTCATGAATTCTCCTTGTGCGATGTAGTTATCAACACAGTAGAGAATTCTGGGGGGAAGTGGCAATTATTCAGTTGTCCATAGCTGGCAAGTTTTCTGTTGACTCACAATGGAAAAAATTCAACTGACTCTTACAAAGGTTCTGGATGCAGTTATCTGCACAAACGGGTCATAAATATCGAGTTGTCATTATATACCTTTATGGGTTTTATCCATAATGTCTATGCAAAACCCTCAATTGAGCAAATGCGTCAGAATATGGAGAGGTCCATACCTGAGGAAGCCTATAGACAGAAACCTGTTTGGACTGGCAAGGAAACTGAGATTAAGAAATTACTAGGCCTCAAGTAGTTGGAAATATTATGCGAAACCTTGGTCTGGAATGGAGCTCTCAGCTGAAGCTTCCAACCATTCTTTCGCATAAAATATAATTTCGCATAAAACCCTTTATACGAAACTTCGTATA
>JALNYD010000060.1 GCA_023230025.1 Candidatus Cloacimonadota bacterium
AATGAAATTTACTAAAACTATGTCCAAGTGGTTTTCTGCAAATGCTTTTCGGATATCCTATTCTCTCTTAGACTTACCTATTTTGTCCAAGTGATCGCTATTTGCAGATTTCAGTGACTCTTTATACGAAATCTGCAAATGCCAAAACAGATATAAATCCAATACCATAAATGTGACCTGACGAACACATATTGGTATATAGCAGATATCATTACGGGTACTGAATTTTGATTTGAAGCTGAATTTAGTGACAACCACTTGGACAAAGCAGTGAAATTTATTAAAAAAATGTCCAGGTGTTTTTTCTTCAAATGCTGTTTGGATATGTTTTTCTATCATCGACTTATCTATTTTGTCCATTGATCGCTATTGCAGATTTAAGTGACTCTTTATAGTATTCATCTATGTCGGCAATACGCTTAATCGTCATGCCAAGTATTGGCTTGACAAAAAAGGCAGAGCAGAATCTTAATTTATGAATCATAAGATTTATCTTCATTTTAGCATAGGAGAGACAATGCAAAATCTGCTTTCTATAGACATCAAAAGATTGTATCACAAGGATCTAACTCTGATGAGGGATCTATCGCTTCGCGTCCAAAGCGATGAAAGGATCATCATCATCGGACCCACAGGAGGCGGCAAAAGTTCGCTGCTAAATACTTTTAATCTGATGAATCAAAGCTATGATGGTGAGATCCTTTTTGAGGGCATTCCCCTTCAAGCCTGTCCGCCGCAGGTTCTCAGGACTCGGATCTGCATGGTGATGCAAGAACCTTTTCTGGGTGAAGGGACGGTGCAGGAGGTGCTTAATGAGCCCCTAACTTACGCTGCGATAAAATCCTATGACCATGAAGATCGAGACCTAAGAACTGCCTCACTTTTTGAGAGCTTTCAATTGCCGATCAAGTATCTCGACAAGAAGGCTGATCTGCTCTCAGGTGGCGAAAAACAGCGCGTTGCTCTCATTCGTGTGCTACTTTTGAGGCCACAGATCTTGTTATTGGATGAAATCAGTTCTGCTTTGGACCAAGAAACCTCAGGGATTATTTCCAAATGTATCTTTGACAATTTCCCCGGCACAGTCATCGCCATCTCCCACGATCCGCTATGGCAAAAGCATTGGAGCAGATCATGGAGATTGGAAGGCGGCAGAGTAATCGACAATAAGGAGCAGAACTAATGGATATCAGTTATCTCAGTCTCGCACTTGCCCTGCTTTTGTTGCTCTATCCGCTCTTGATCTTTTCGCATCTTAAGCTAAAGCTTTCCAAACAGCTATTTATCTCCTTTGCTAGGATGATCTTACAGCTCAGCCTGATGGGGGTCTGGCTCCAATTTCTTTTCAATCAGGAAAGCGGTTGGCTGACTCTTTTGTGGATGCTGGTAATGATCACAAATGCCATCTTCACCCTGAAGGGTCGGCTCGGATTTCAGCGCAAGATCCTTATGCCCATCCTCACGATGGCACTTTTTTCCACCAGCTTGATCATCATGCCGTGGATATTGATCATGATCATCAAGCCGGATCCGCTTTTTGCACCGATGTATGCGATTCCAATCTATGGCATGGTGCTAGGCAACAGCATGAATAGCTGTGCCTTGGCGTTGGAACGCTTTGAGAATGGCTTGAGTGACAATTGGCGGGCGTATTACACGCGCATCAGCCTGGGGGCTAATCTCTGGGAAGCGGCACTGCCCACATTCCGGAAAGCCATGTATGCTTCGCTTCTGCCTCAGCTGCTTAGTGTCGCATCCATGGGAGTGGTGAGTCTTCCCGGGATGATGACGGGGCAGATCTTGGGAGGAGCCAGCCCTTTGGTCGCAATCAAATATCAGATGATGATCATGATCGCCATCTTTTCGGGAGTCTGCCTGACAGATTATCTGGCGATCCGGCTCTATCTGGTGAAGCGCTTTGACAGGTTCTTTATCCCTCGTGAGGGGGATTGAGGAGTTACTGGGAATATCTCTCCGGCATTCAGGCCGTCCGGTGGCGACAGTGGACGGTATGAAGCCCATGTCTGCAAGTTTCTGAGACCTCTGAAAACTCAAGCCCATTTGGCGAAGCTGTTGCAAAGCAGACTTTGTGCAGTGCTCACTGCTTCGGCTCAGCTTGGCGATTGCTTCGAGGAATGGGTGTGTGAATTAAAAAGGGCGGAAATGAATCCGCCCTGGCAGATAGTCTTTGGTATTAGTTTCTTTTTGCGGGATTTTCTTTTACCGCGACCACTTTGAAGAAGCGGCGCGCGGCATCCATCGGAAGGCTGATGCTGGTGTTCGAGGTTTGCAAGAGGGGAGCAAAGCCGGCGTAGGGATTGTCCGATGCCAGAATTTTATTGGCTTTGGCATTTGCAGATTTCGGTTACCCAAATTGCATATTTCTCTAACTCTTTTCACGCAGATAATTTTATGGTTTCAGATAGTCTTCTATAAAGAGTCGGTCCTTTGTGCCTACCCATTTTGATAGATTCATTAACCGCTGTCGATCAGGATACCACACAACAGCAGTAACAGTATAGAACATATTCCGAGGAGGAATCACGTTTGTGCCGGGTAGGTTGACCCCGAGATGACGGAAAGAATTACTTGTGCTATAACCTAGAAACACTTGATTTATGGGCTCTGGATCGGGAACGTTACTCCCATACAAGAAGTAGTATGAGACAGATATCGGATTGTTGTAAATATCTTGAGTAACTGGTGTCCAATTCAATAGCATATCAAACCCATCAAGATTAACGGTTAGGTCCATTGGCTCTGTGGGCGGCACATAAAGACATGTACCCTGTAGTTCTACCGCATATACTGGGGCTAAATGCGCGTTACTATATAGCCATAAGGTGTCCCGATATACACCAGGGTTAGCTGGGGTAAAATCAATCAAGAGATTATGAAAATTACCTGGGTAGATACTGGTATTAAGCCAATTGTAGGTCACATTGTATTGGGATGCATGGTTGCTAATCGACCAAGAAGTTATTCGTAATGGAAGATAACCTACATTCTGGATTTGCATGTTTATGCTGGGAGTGGTATCTGAAAGATATACGGTATCAAATTGAATGGAATTTGGAGTAACAGAGATTTCTGGCAAGAAGAACTCTGGTGATATCATGAATGGATTATCCATCACATCATAGATATGTAGATAATCTACATCAATTAGACGGATTAAACATTGGTTGGATATCGTATTTGGTACAGTGAAAGTAAATTGCTGAAGATTTGCTTCTACAGGTTCATCATTCAGAGAAGACCATGTAACTCCATTATTTGTTGAGAGTTGGATATCAAGTTCTGCAGAGCCGCTACTCGTCCAAGTTATCTGATACTGGTTTCCAATGTATAATTCTTCAAAACCCGTGGGGTAAGTGAGGTCAACCGTTGGATATTCGTCACTTAATACCACAAGTGCTCCTCTTTCTCCCTGTGATAGATGACCTGGAACGTCACAAACAAAGGGATATGTTTGTCCCGGAACCAAATTGTAAGCCTTCCATGTGATTGCCCGAGTTTCTCCTGGTCCTACTCCGATTGCAATCGCACTTAGCTCCGGATCACTAAACAAGAGCACATGGGTCATATTATCAACTGAAGTCATATACATAGGTATTACTTGGTTCTTACGAACATACAATGTATCGGGAGCGAAGTTGCCTAATGCCGCGGTGATGTAAATAGAATTGAATAATCTACTATTAGGCGATACCGGTGCGGTTTGTTGAGGGGCACCAGGAGATCCGGGACGTACAGTATTGTCTAAACCAGTAGGCATCCCATTTAATGTGATGTTTTCCGGATCAGAAGTAGGGCGCACCAGATTGAATGCCGCAAAATTGATGTTCGAATGAACACTCTCTGCTGATACATCAACAAGCACATACCCAGTATAATCTGTGTTTATAAATGTCCAATGGCTGGGGATTTGAACTGTTAACTGGTAAGTCCCTGGAGTAATGCCAGTAAAGCTATAAAACCCGTTGATATCTGGAACAGTGCTGTGGGTTGAGGGTCCTGTTAAGGTAACTAAAAAATCGAGATAGGGTTCATCAGCTTCTTTGGTGCCGTTATGGTTAAGATCATTAAAGACCACTCCAGAAACTGAATTTGTTCTATGGTTATCAATAGCATTCAAGCTCTGCATGGAGACTACTGACCATATCGCTATCATAAAAGTAAGAACCAAAAAATGTGTCATCTTTTTCATTGTGCCGCCTCTCTTTTCAAATATGAGCAATTTAACCAATGTACCTTTCTTGTCAATCTCTTTCTCTCAGCTTAATCTACGTGCTGCTTATAAAGAGTAACATAACTCTGCAAACAATGATCACTTGGACAAGTTAAGTCGATGAGAGTAAAGAATATCTGAAAAGCATTTGCAGAAAAACCAATGTACTTTGTTTCAGTATGTTTCAATGATTTGATTATAAAACTTCAATTCGGACACTACATTATTTCCAAGTGGTTGTCAGACTCTTCCGCTTCATACTAAGTACAGCGATATGGATTTTGCAAGATAGTATTCTGGAGATTAGATTGTAAAGGTTTAGGCATTTACAAATATCTATAACCCGAAATGCAAGTCTCACAGACTCTTTTCAGCTCTTTTGTTGTTTGACCACATCTCATAAACCTCCCGAAGTGTTCCTTAGCCCGGCTTGGGAACTCTTCAAGATGTCCTTGAGTGGTGAACAGTCTGGAACCTTGCGTGGGGTGGGATAGATCCTAAGCTCTATGGATATATGGGAGTTGAAGCTGTTCTGCAAAGAGTATACTGAACTCCGGACAAGATTATCTTGATCTTCGCTATGATAACCAATTAGCAAAGATGACACACAAGTGGGGCAATTCTTAAGATGTATGTGACAGCTGAATCAAGCATACAATTGGATGGGTAAGAAAAAGGGCGGAAATGAATCCGGCCCTGATCGATAGTCTTTGGTATTAGTTCCGTTTTGCGGGAATTTCTTTTACTGCAACCACTTTGAAGAAGCGGCGCGCAGTATCCATCGGAAGGCTGATGCTGGTGTTCGAGGTTTGCAAGAGGGGAGCAAAGCCGGCGTAGGGATTGTCCGATGCCAGAATTTTATAGGCTGTAGCGTTTAGGATTTCATTCCAGCTCAGAGAGAAATTTCCTTCCTGAATTCCAATGACCACATTGGGTTGGGCGAGAGCGCAAATAATCTCGATGGGCAAATCGCCACCGATAGTATCTCCGAAGGATGGGTTTATCTGAATATCCGCATCGAAGATCATGCCATCGGCTTGACTGAATACTCTGAACATCACGGTTTCTTCGGGTTCAGCCAGCTGGATCTGCATGCTAACCATTGTTGTACGGCTCGAGTAAACTAGACCGGTTCCGCGGCATTCTTCACCCACAAAAGCTCCTACCAAATCCCCCACTTGAGCGGGAATGCCCATTACATTCACTACTGCGTGAACGGTTACGGGGGGATTGGAGTAGGTAACTGGTGTCCACTCCGGTAGAGCCGTATCGGTCTGGACAGCTATCACAAAGGGGTCCAGTTCTGCACAAAGCGGTAATTTGGTAACTCTTCCGCTGGAATCCTGTGCCCGGACGTAATAATAGATATTATCAACGGCGGGAATTGAGATTGATGCAGTCCAAGTATCGGCATCAATACTACTTAGTGATGCTTGCTGCCAGGGTCCGGTGGGTGAAGTACTCCAATGGATGTAGGTACCGATAGGGTCAAGAGGATTGGCATGATCCACTTCCACGCTGATGTTATAATTAGCATAAGCCAGCAGACTTGAGGATGGAATGTGGCGCACAGCTATCATCTGGTCGTCGAAGATGGTGTTTACACGGCAGTGTAGCGCATCGGTGGATTCATAACTACTATAGCTATATCCTCGAACCGTGAATCCCGGCATGGCAGTCCGATACGTCGCCAGAGCGAGGGGATCATTGGTAGTGCCCATTTGCGGTACGTAGATATTCCCGTTCATGATGAAGGAATTTGTATAAGGTTCGTCGTTTGGAGTATCAACCCTGTAGATACGGTAGGGTGTACCATAAGAGCTAGTCTTTGCCTGCCATTGGGCAACAGATGCTTCGATGGCGGCGTATTGGGGATGGCCTGTGGGTACTCTGCGGATTATCACTTTGTCCACATCTAGGAGCTTCGCCCAACAGTCGATATGATCGATGTAAGTATCGGTGGGATCTGTGTAGATCTGGTACTCGGATACTCCAAGGATGTCACTGAAGCGTTGGTTGATCTGGGTTTGACTCAGGCTGATGTTTTCGGAAAGCACCAGTTCGGTACTCATCGCCTTGCCCATCCCATCGGTAATCATGTTGCCACCGGTGTGGTTCATATTCAGATCGTAGATTTCCTTACCCAGGTAGTCTGCGACCGCAATGGGGATGATGTCGTCGTTTGGGCGGGGGCGATTGTATGCGAAATCCACCAGGTGCATATTGTGGTCTGCATCAAAGATGGTCCAAGCGCCGTAATCGCGCACCCAGTAAGAATCTGATGCGGCATTGATGTAGCGTACATTTGCCATGGTTACGCCGTTGGATTGCAAGCTGCTATTGGCGGTAGACTGGTTGGCGGATGTAACTATTACATAAAGCAGTGCATCCTGAGATAGATCACGCAGGAGGCTGTAGGGCTGACCAAAGGGATAGCGTACGATTGCGCCGGTTGCTGGTTCCCATTCCGCCACAAAACGGGGTTCGATCGGGAAGGGGTTTTCCGGTGTTTCTACAGCTAAGCTCAAGGGTACTATAAGAGCTGGATTGTTTTGAGCATTGGAATTGATGGTGAAGCTACTGGTATAGGTTCCATCTGGCAGGTCATTGGTATCCAGAGTGACGGAGATCACAGTGCTTGTGCCGGGAGCGATGCTTCCGCTATGTGCATTTATAGTGAACCAATCCACAGGCTCTGGCTCTCCGTTCTGAGAGAACATCAGTGTGCCAGAAACACTATGGGGATCAGCACCATACTCGTCTCCGGTGATGGTCCAAGGTAGGCTCAGGGTACCGCTAGCTGAAGCTGAGATAGTCACGTTGATTGTGGCTGTGGCAGTTTGGTTTGGATAAATGCCACCATAATCATCAGCGTCTGAGAAATGCCAATTGATTGAGATTCCGGTTCCGCTTTGCGGGCTGGCAGTCAACGGATATTCCCCTCCGATAAAGCTGGTAACGCTGTTCACGGTTACGGTTTCCGGGAATGTAATATCGATGTCTTGTATCCATTCGTAATCTTGGCTGTTGTTAGTTACTGTAAATACCCAAGTGGCATTACTGCCTGGGATGTAGGAGTTTGCATCGCTGGTCAGAGTGGATCCGGTCATGTTTCTTGTAGCCGCGTTTCGAACTGGAATGCTCCAAACCAGATCTGCGGATCCGGAATTGCTGATGGTGATATTGCGGGAAATGCTTTCTCCTGTATTTACCGTTTCAGTGATTGAAGCTGGAGAAACCGCAATGGAGGGTTGATTTTCGCTAGATTGGTTGAAAATAATCTTCAGGTTGGGACGCTTTGTAGATACTGAGCCACCCGTGAACGTGTTTGTTTGATTTGAGCTGTCGTTTCTGGTGCATCGGTAACCGTTTGAGACAGTAGTGTATTGCACTGTCCCGGACTGGTTGTACTCGGGCATTAATCCGAATGCAGTGTCTATCAAGATGTTATCAGTTCCATTCCACATGAAGGGAGTTGATAGAGTAAATAAATTCCAACCGGTCTGGGTAGGTAGGTAGCTGGAGTTCGAGTAAACGGTGCTAAGATTCGTAGCGTCAACCCAATTAGCCACGTTAACTGCTGTTGTGTGTTTCATCCTCACTACGAAATTGGGCATGGCTAAAGCCGGTAGAGCAGTGATGTTGAAGCCAAGATGCGATATTTCCACGGGGCCGCTGATTCCGGCAGCATTAAGTTCGGCGGCAGTATAAACGGATTGTCCATGTAAACTCTTGTACCATACGTTAATGGGAGACATATCACTAGTTGTGGTGGAAGCTGTGCCATTACCCAAAATCGCTTCGGAGGGGATTATCGCAGTTGGAATCGCTTGAACTGTATTTGAGGGTGCAGATTCTCCAGTTGGGTTGGTATAGATAGTTGTAACATAATAGCTGTATATAGTTTCGTTTGCTACCGTGTTATCAATATAGTTGGTTCCGGAGACGGTGGTCAGGGCATTACCATCGCGGTAAATTCTGTATCCATTAATGGCGCGGCTACTAGAATTCCTGCTCTGGAGGACATCTGCAATGCGTCCTGAAGCTGCGTCCCAACTCAGGCTAACATAGCCATTGCCAGCTACAGCCTCGAGATTACTGGGAGCAAAGGAGTTTGGAGAGGCATTCACTGTGTTGGAAGCATCAGATTCACCGCCGCTGTACCTTGCTGTTACGTAGTAACTGTATGTAGTTCCGTTGGTTACGGCAGTATCGCTGTAACTCAGGGAGCTTACCGTGGTGAGCAGGGTGGAATTCCTGTACACTTTATAACCTGTGGGTGTCCCAGATACGGGAGCTTCCCAGCTGAGAGCAACGGATTGGTGGCTGGTATAAGCACTTAGAATTTGCGGAGGGAGGAAGATATCCTCGGGGTCGGTAGCGAATATCTTTAGCTTCAGATTCGGTAGATTTGTGCTGGAAGTAAGAGATGTAGGTTGAGAAGAATCGCTGCGGTTTTGCCTTGCCCGGGCAGTAGCTGTTGAACTGTAAGTCCAATTGGGAAAATCTGATATCCATGCTTGCTCACCTTTTATCACTAAAACCGAGAGGTTCGAAATACCATCATACAAGAAACGAGTATCCAGTTCTATTTCCATCCAGCCGCTGGTCGCGTTGTTGGGGAAGTTACCTGAATAAACCAGGGAGTAACCCGCAAGGCTGTAGCTACCAGTACTGAGGCTGGTAGCAGTAGTGTGTTTCATGTAAATGTCGGTATCCAGGATGGGGTTTTCATCACTTCCACTGGCTTTATAATAAGCCATGGATTTTATCGTACCGGGAGTAGCAATCTCACTTGCCAGATAAATCGCTTCGTGGCTAGAGTAGGTATAATACCGATCCAGCGGATAGGTTTGGCTGGATGTTCCGCTTCCTATGGTTACTTCTGCAGGAGCACCGATTTCCAGAACTGTGCTTTCTGCCACGGTGTAAGCTCCGGCACTCGCAGAGAAGTTCAAATTCGCGAAAGTACCCTGATTAAGGGTTGAATGGGCAGTTACCTCGAAGTTCACATCGATACTTCCACCGGCGGGGATGGGGGAGAAGCTGGCGGAACCTGAATCTACAATTATACCCAAAGTAAAGCAACTTAAATTAGCCGTTCCGGAAGGACTAGTAGCTCCTCCTACATTATGGATGGGGACGGTGAATGTAACCGTCTCTCCGGGATCCAGGTTGCCGTTGTTATTGCCGCTGGGATCAGTTATGGTGAGATCTCCAAAAGCTAGTGATGGAGCATGGATGGGAAGAGTGAAGTATTGTTGCCAGCTATCGCTTTCGCTTTCGCTTACAATATTGATAGTGAACTCTGCGATAGTTCCATCGGCGATACTGTTGGCAATATCGAAGACATAAGCACCGGTATGGACGATGCTTTCACCGGCAGAAAGATGCCCCAAGGGTTCAGAGGAATCTAAGAGGGTGATTCCGGGAGTGCTGCAGGAAAGGTGTGCGGAAACTCCACTGGCAGCGGCTGCGCCGATATTCTGGAAAGTAAGTTGGAAGCTTCCTCTATCTCCATATTCTGGGCTATTGTTGTAGGCATCACTATAAGAAATGTTTTGTGCTACGATATAGGGACCGGTGCCAGGGATTGATTGCACGGATCCGATGTAAGTAACGCGGTTGCCTGCAGTTACAGTGAGGAAATAATCTAAGCTTCCGGCAGGTAGATCATTTAAGGGTAATGCAAGGGTACCGGAGCTATTGGTGAAGCCCCGAGCATATATCTGATTATCGTAGGTGAGAGATACCAAAGCATTGGCAACTCCGGTGGAGATCTCCATGAAACCTGCTCCGATGATGATCTGTTCTGGATGAGTAACTGTCATCGGAAGAGGAGTTTTGCTACGCGGCATCAACGAGGCATCGCCAAAGATATGCCAAGTTTTGAACATGTTAACTCCATCCGAACCAGTAGTATTGCCATATGTATCCATCATCTTGCAGGAACCACTATAGTAGTATCCACCAGCGGATTTCTTGGCATCAACAGTCCATAGGTCTGTGATTTCATCCTGAGCTCGCATCGGGGAATTCCAGCTTTGATTGATGGTGCTGGCGTAGATGGTGATGGCACCGCCATTGGGGTTGCGCATCCATGCTTCTGCGAAACAGGTCCTCGAAACAAAATTACCATTTACACAGGCTACATCGACTATGAAGGGCGCTTTGTTACCGTTTGTTAGTGCCAGAGCATGTGAATTGCTGAAGCCGGTGGTGACCCAGCTGGTGTCTGATCCGTGTCCCACATAATTGATAAAGCCACGTCCAGCATTTACATTGGTGCTTACGGTGGAAGCTGAAGCACCCGGATCGTAAACTTGATCAACAGTTGAATAACCATAGTTGAGCAGCTTGGTGCGGATGTTGTTCATATGCTGGATATCAGATTCTCCATTATCTCCCTGAGTTCCGCCTCCTTCAGCGGAGGCGATGCCCGTGGCGCGTGAAAGCCAAGTATCTGAGGTTGATGCATCCCGTTCATAATAGATGCTGCGGTTGATCTGGGGGGAGAGTTCAGAGACTGATCCGGCAGAAAACCTGCCGATAAAGATATCCGGATAGTTGTCGCTGCCAGCAACCAAGGAAAAGGTTGGGTCACTGCCACCGCCTCCAGAAGAGAGGGTAGGAATCTGCGGCGCATCGCCCACGATTTGCACGTAGGTGAGGCTGTTATCCTGATTGTATCTGGTTTGGATATAGCTTTGTAACTGTGCGGCTGTGTTGCCGATTGTGGACCATTCCACCAGTTCTGTTTCCACACCCATTTGGCGTTTCCAATTCACCCAAGGCTGGATGGTGCTCATAAAGCTAGAGTGGCACACCACCAAAAGTTTACCATAGCTATCGTCCAATGGAGTATAACGATAGCTGTTCCAGTTTACAAAGTGGTTCTGGTATAAGTCCGCGAATGAGCGGGAGATGTTGCTCCTGGTTTGTTGTAGTACGTTTCTGGTATCTATGCCTTCCTGATAGACACGGATCTTATAAGAGTGATACACTCGCAGGGTTTTGGTATCTGGACGATAGGCGAAAGGTGTGGTGATGATCGTAATACCACGAAAATCACGCATTATGTAGGGTTCGGAGAGTTCTGCTATCTGGGCAGGGTAAAAATCGCTTCTATCATAAACGTCACTAAATGTGTACGCTACGGTTTTGGGATCAATGTCACGAGTGATCACACCTTTGGAAGGCGCAACCGGCAATCTTAGATCAGTATATTGAACATCAAAAATTTCCAGCCGCATACGAGCGCTGTTATCGATGATGATGCTTCGGTTGAAGACGGGAAGCTCGGGCATACCTTTGACCTGAGTGACTCCCTCTCCGGGTAGCGAGAGATGAAACCACTTCTGGTTATTGATATTGGTTTCTTTGGTGTCGAATTTACTGATAGTGTATTGAAGGATTGTTTCGTTTGGAGAAGATTGAATAACTTGTAATTGATTCTCCTGAGAGTTGAGGCTGATCCGTTCTGCAAACAAGCTAAAAATAGCTAAAAGCAGAACCATCAGAGCCAATAAACGTCTGTTCATAAACGCTCCTTGCGTTGGCAGTCACTCCCTTAAGGAGTTGATATACCGAGAATAATTTATTTTAATTGAGAGGCAGTAATTGTGCTTTTACAAATGCGTCAAGTATAATTTTTCGTTGTTGATCAATAGCGAAATTGAGACTGTTCAAAATCCTTAAGGTCATTGAAAAGAGTCACTGAAATCTGCAAATTGGGTCACCGAAAACTGCAAATTCCAAAATAGATACAAATCCAAGACTCTAAATACTACCTAACGAAACACGTACTGGTATATTGCATATATCATTAC
>JALNYD010000061.1 GCA_023230025.1 Candidatus Cloacimonadota bacterium
TCACATCTTCTTCGATGTTTTCGTTACGCAGATGTCTTCCCTTATACACCTGACAATGAGTGCTGCTACAAAGATCATAGCCCTGATCACGATGACGATTGTTCAGAAGCAAGCTCACAGCATGAGTACGGGCAGCTACTGCTTGCGCTTTCAAAGCTTCCAGGGGGCTGCTGGGGCCAATCTCATTGGGCAATACTCCGGCAATATACTCCTCAATGGCTACAATCTGGTTCAGATTCAGCTTTCCCTGTGCTATCTCCAACACAAACTCATCAGCATAAGGCAATTCGTTCACGATTAGGTTTTCAGTGGACTTCAGCCGCAATGGACTCTCATAGTAACTGATCTGCCCCTGGCTATCCTCCACCATCAGGGTTGAGTTTACAATCGGGATCGCCATGATGTTACTATAGGGAAAGCCATATTCATCCGCAAAGACGCGCGCAGAATCCAGAGAGTTGAAACTATAAGGGTAAAAGTACTGAAGTTCATGCTTTAGTACCAGATGGTCATCTTCCCAGGCAAATGATTGCGCTACAATGGCATCGTCACTGATAATCTCGGGTTTTTCACGATTCAGAATGCCATAGACAGAGGTTACCTCTGGATTCACTACACTTACCTGGAACTGCCCTTTGATCCTGCGATTGAATAGCATGCTCTCGTCTGAAAGTTCTATGCTTCCATTACCAGAACTTAGCTGCAAAGTAGTGCCAGATGCCAGATTTATCTCTAAATACAGAACATCATCTCTGAATTCGGCTGCATAGACTAGGGTCATCAGTAGCAGCAGGATCAGCAGGATGCGTCTCATTATTGCACAGTGGAACCGGGTTCTCCACCCTCCGGACAGACAAGTGATATCCTGCCTTCACTATGAGCGGCAAGAATCATCCCATTGGACACTATACCTCTGATCTTTCGCGGTTCCAGATTCACCAGCATGGTAACAGTCTTGCCCACCAATTCACTGGCTTTGTAGCTTTGGGCAATCCCAGCCACCAAATCTCTGGTTTCAAAGCCCAAATCCACCTTTAATTGCATCAGTTTATCGGTTTTGGGAACCGCTTTGGCTTCGAGAATTCGTACCAGACGTAAATCCAGCTTGCTGAAGTCATCATAACTGATTTGAGCTTTTAGAGGGTCATAACTTTTAGCTTCCGGGGCTTTCGCCATGGCATGAAGCTTGTTGAGCTGAACCTCGATTTCTGAATCTTCGATCTTTCGGAATAGGGGAGAGACGTCAACAAGTCTCAGGTTCTGTTCCAATATCCCATCATCCCATCTGGAAATGGGTTTCAGACCCATCATTCCACGCAAACGCTGCATGTGCTTCGGTAATATGGGATACAGGGCGACAGATATCTCACTGAGCAGTTTTGCGCATAGCCAGAGGGTTTGCTTTACATGCTCAGGATCAGTTTTGATCGCCATCCAGGGCTTTCGCTCATCAAAATAGCGATTCCCCAGCCGGGCGATGTCCATGATGCTGCGGGTATTGCGCTTAACCTGATAGTCCTGGTAAGAAGCTTTGATATCAATTAGCAAAGCTTGGGCTTCGGACCAATAGCTTTGGCTCATTTCATCCAACGCGACCGGCTTAATCTCTCCGTCAAACTGCTTTCCAGCAAAGGCAAACACCCGATTGGCCAGGTTTCCCAATACATTGTTCAACTCTCCGTTGATTCGCTGTTGAAAATCCTTGAAGCTGAAATCCGCATCCTGCTTCTCAGGAGCATTGGCGGCAAGGTAATATCTGAGGTATTCACCATCAAAATCATGCACAAACTCATCCACCCAGATCGCCCAATTGCGGCTGGTGGAAATCTTATCCCCTTCCAGATTCATGAACTCATTGGCTGGGATATCATGGGGTAGCACATATCTGGTGTTTTGCCCCATCAGCATGGCCGGCCAGATCAAAGCATGGAAGATGATGTTATCTTTACCGATAAAATGAATCAATTGGGTTTGGGGATCCATCCAGTATTCTTTCCAAAGCTCTGGTTTACCGATCTGTTTTGCCCATTCAACGGTGGAAGATATGTAACCAATGGGAGCGTCAAACCATACGTAGAGTACTTTCCCTTCAGCCTCAGGAAGAGGAACTGGCACTCCCCAGGACAGATCACGAGTGATACTGCGCTCAATCAAGCCCTGCTCCAAAAGATTCAGCATAAAGTTGCGTACGTTCTCTTTCCAATAGCTTTTATGGGAAATCCACTCCTTCAATTGATCGGTAAAGCGATCCAGATGAATGAACCAGTGTTTGGTTTCCCGGATTATGGGAGTGTTCCCGCAAATCTTGCAGAGTGGATCCACTAGGGTGGTTGTATCATAGATTTGCCCACATTTATCGCACTGATCACCTCGGGCTCCGGTTGCTCCACATTTGGGGCAGGTGCCTTCCACGTAGCGATCCGGCAGATAGCGCTTGTCATGTTCGCAATAGAATTGTAGTGTAGATTTTGCCTTGATGTGCTGATTCTGATAGAGATCGGTAAAGAACTGCTGTGCCAGGATATGATGTTCGTTCCGGGCTGTTCCGCTAAAGTTATCAAACTCTATGCCAATCCCATCAAACGCAGCCTTGATGCTATCATGATATCGCTGCACAACTTCCTTTGGACTTACCCCTTCCTTATCCGCACTGATTGAGATAGGTGTACCATGCTCATCGGTGCCGCAGATGTAGATCACATCTTCACCCATCAGGCGCAGATAACGTACAAAGATATCTGCCGGGAGATAAGCTCCTGCCACATGCCCAACGTGCAGCTTGCCATTTGCATAGGGTAAAGCGCTTGTTACGATGTATTTCATTGATTCACTCCTATTAAACTGTCGTGGAGCATGGCCACAGCTTCTGCTACTTGCCTGGCAGGCATCATCAATTCCAGACTGCGTTCGCTATGCGCTATCCGTTTCAGCGAAAGATCCTTGCAAAGCTGCATCACAGAGGCTACAAAGGCAGGATCCGCAGCCAGACCCAAGCCTACCAGGATCACAAAGCCGATCTCAGTTTCCTTTGATATTGGCTCAACACCATGCTGCGAAAGCAGATAGTCTATCTCAGACTCATACTTTGCTTCTACATAGAGTTCCAGCGTAGCTTCCATTTTGCTGATTTTGAAGATCTCATGATGCCATACATTTAGCAACTCCAATGCTTTCTGATCCGGAAGTATCCGGTAACATATTAGATTATCTTTATGAGCTATAGCCCGAACAACGCGATCTTCCATCAAGACTTCCTTTGGGCTTTCCTCCGCCCGGATCATGGTGCCATCGGCAAAAGTGAAGGAGGATTTTACCTCCACAGGTACTTGATATTTGCAGGCAAACTCAACAGCCCGGGGATGCAGGACTTTTGAGCCATTATAAGCCAAAGCCAGCATATCGGCATAACCGATTTCCCGGATGAATCCTGCTTTTGGTACAATTCTGGGATCTGCAGTATAGACTCCATCCACATCGGTGTAGATTTCACATTTATCTGCTCCCAGATAGCACGCCAAAGCTACTGCAGAAGTGTCGGATCCACCCCGCCCTAAGGTTGTAATCTCTTTAGCCGTGCTAACGCCTTGAAATCCCGCTACAATCACGATCTTGTCTTTAGCGAGTTCCTCGTGAATACGGAAGGCATTCACTTTGAGTATTTTTGCATTACCATGATGATTATCTGTAATTATGCCACTCTGGGAGCCTGTAAAGGATATTGAGGGGATGCCCTCTTCCAATAGCGATAGGGATAATAGCGACATTGAGATGCGTTCTCCGGCTGTCAAAAGCATATCCATTTCACGACGTGATGGATGTTGTGTGATCTCATAGGCTAGACTAAAGAGATTGTCGGTTGTCTTAGCCATCGCCGAAACTACCAGCACCAATTGATTTCCCCGATGGTATTCTTTGGCAAGACGCCTGGCGATCCCGCGGATAAGATCCACGTTCCCAACCGAGGTTCCCCCAAACTTCTTTACTATTATTGGCATTTATACCTTTAGCGAAGCTTGGATTAACTTGGTAAACAAGGGATGAGGCCGATTGGGACGGGATTTGAACTCCGGATGGAATTGAACTCCAATATAATAATCATTATGGGGATACTCAATTACCTCTACCAGAAGATCATTCATGGATACTCCACTCAGCTTGAATCCTGCATTCCGGATGGCATCACGATATTCATTATTGAACTCATAACGGTGCCTGTGTCTTTCGCTAATCACTTCAGTGCCATAGGACTGGATGGCCAGACTGTCCTCTTCAAGCTTGCACTGATAGGCTCCCAAACGCATGGATGCGCCTACAAAATCGATATAGCGTTGATCTTCCATCAAATGAATTACAGGATGGGCATTCATGTCATCAAACTCAGTGCTGTTGGCATCATCAAACCCACAGAGATTGCGGGCACATTCAATAGCCATCACATGCATACCCAGACAGATGCCCAAAAGGGGGATGTTGTTTTCACGGGCATATTGAGCAATTGTGATCTTTCCTTCTATGCCCCGAACGCCAAAACCTCCTGGAATCAAGATGCCATCAATTTCGCTTAACTCGCGACTGAGTTCATCCCCTTGAAGATTACGCTCTGAATCAACCCACTTGATGATTAACCGTTTGCGCAGGCCGATGGCGGCATGCGTGAGGGCTTCCACTACGCTCTTGTAAGCATCCTGGTGGCGCACATACTTGCCACACACAGCGATTGTGACATCGCCCTCTGACCGGGTTTTGTTATCCAAAAACACCTGCCAGTCATGCAGATTAATGACTCGTTCTTCGCAGGCAAAATGCTGGCAGATGATCTGCGGTAAGCCGGCTTTTTGATATATCAGGGGGATCTCATATACACATTCTACGTCTATGGCATTGATTACGTTGCTCTTGGGCACATTTGTAAACAGCGCAATCTTCCCATAGATTTCATCTTCAAAGCTCTTTTCGCTGCGACAGAGTAGAATATCTGGCTGAATACCGATTTCTCTAAGTTTATAGGCACTATGCTGGGATGGTTTGGTTTTCAGTTCGCCTGCTGTCTTGATGTAAGGGACATAAGTCAGCAGGATATTCAAAGTGTTCTGAATCCCCAGATCGAGGCGCAATTGACGCACAGCTTCCAAAAAAGGTAAGCTTTCTATATCGCCAACTGTGCCTCCGATCTCGGTGATTATGAAGTCATATTGATCAGCCAGACGAGTGATCCGGCTTTTGATCTCGTTTGTCACATGGGGAATCACCTGGACGGTTTTGCCCAGGTACACTCCCTTACGCTCGTTGGTGATTACGCTTTCATAGATTTGTCCGGCACTGCAACTACTGGCAGAGCTCAAAGCTTCATCCACGAAGCGCTCATAATGTCCCAAATCAAGATCTGTCTCGGCACCATCATCAGTAACAAAAACCTCTCCGTGCTGGAAGGGGCTCATGGTTCCTGGATCCACATTCAGATATGGATCAAACTTTTGTAATACAACCTTGTAGCCCATGGATTTCAGCAGCAATCCGATTGATGCTGTAGCTATCCCCTTGCCCAAAGAAGATAGCACTCCACCCATTACGAAGATATATTTTGCCACGTTGTGTCCCCTTTAAAGCATGCGTTTCAATTCGCTTAAGGAGTCTTTGATGGCTCCAACCGTATAGGTCAGATCTTCGTCTGTATGACGATAACAAATATAGCCATGGTGATAGGGCTGCAAGAATACCTTGCGACGGATCAATTGGGTGTAAAACTCTGTTCTGAGCTTTTTATACAAGCCAGTTTCATCCTTGGGGAAGGTTATGAATGGCATCCATGGTGCCCCAGAAAACGCTGCTGGGATTCCAGATTCATCAACCACCTTCTGGACATCATGTGCAAACTTTTCGCCCTTCTGATGAATGACATCCAGCACCTTGTCCCGTTGTAGAATCTCAATCGTCTTCAGGGCCGCCACGATGCTATCACTATTGGGGAAGAAGGTGGATGAAAGAAACACCTTTTCTGCCAGCATCATCATCGGTTCCCTTTTGCCTACCAAGGCTGCAATGGCATATCCATTGGCCATGGCTTTGCCAAATGTGGAAAGATCAGGAGTCACGCCAAAGTATTTCTGCGCTCCACCAATTGAACAACGGAAACCACTGCGGATCTCATCAAAGATCAACAGCGCACCATATTTATCTGCCAAAGCGCGAACGCCTTCCAGATAACCAGGTTTTGGCAGTTGCACCGGAGCTGCCAAGGGGTGACCAACCGGAGTGACAATGATGCCAGCCATATCGTCTTTATTGGCCTTTAGCAGCGCTTCCAATTCATCAAGATCATTGTAATGGAATTCCAGGACATCTTCATAGAGTTTTTCGGGAATCCCGCCCTTGACTTCCACACACCAGTCGTGCCAGCCGTGATAACCACAACGGGCAATCTTGGTTTTACCAGTAAAAGCCCTGGCAACGCGAATTGCAATCGTAGTAGCATCACTACCGGTTTTCACCAATGCCGCCATTTCGCAACAGGGTATCACTTCCTGCAGTTTCTTTACCAATTCGCTTTGTTGAGGCTGAGTAAGTGAGAAGCAAAAGCCCTTGCCACTCACCTGCTCTTGCACTGCCAGATCAATTTCCTGTTCCCGATATCCAATAATGATCGGGCCATAGGCGCATAAGAAATCAATGTATTCATTACCATCAACATCAGTTACGCGTCCACCCTTGCCACTTTCGAAATATATCGGATATTCACCCTGAACGAAGTTGTAGGGTCTGCGAATGCCAGCAACTGCTCCTGGAACCAGGGTCTGTGCTTCGGCATACATTGCCATGCTTTTATCGAGTTTAAGTTTGTCAGCCATGTTATTTCATCTCCCAAAGACTTGCTATTCCCATTCCGCCCCCGATGCAGAGAGAAGCCAGCCCTTTTTTGTTGGCCCGGCGTTTCATTTCGTGCAATAGAGTTACGATGATGCGGGCTCCGCTGGCTCCAATTGGGTGCCCCAAAGCGATTGCCCCGCCATTAACATTTACAATATCCATATTCAGTTTGCCCAGACCTTCAGCTTCCAAACCCTTGAATACTGATAGGGATTGTGAAGCAAAGGCTTCATTAAGTTCTGCCAGTTCGATATCGCTGAGTGACCATCCGCTTTTACCTAGCACTTTCTTGATCGCCGGAACCGGACCAAAACCCATTATGGCAGGATCCACACCGGCAGAGGCACTATCCACGAAGTAAGCAAGAGGCTTTAATCCCAACTCCTTTGCCTTTTCCTCACTCATTATCAAAAGCAGGGCAGCGCCATCATTGATTCCACTGCTGCTGGCAGCTGTTACGGTGCCATCTTTCTTGAAAGCTGGACGCAACTTGGCCAAGGATTCCTGGGTAACTCCAGCTCTTGGCATTTCATCACGATCAACCACTATCGGATCCCCCTTGCGTTGAGGAATAACGATGGGAACGATCTCGTCCTTGAATACACCCTTGTTCTGAGCAGCTTCAGTTTTGTTCTGGGAAGCAGTGGAAAAGGCATCTTGTTCTTCACGGCTGAGATTATACTTTTCTGCCAGGTTTTCGGCGGTCATGCCCATGTGATAGTCATTAAAGATATCCGATAGACCATCGCGAATCATCAGATCAACCATGTTCTTATCTCCCATCCGAGCGCCCCAGCGGGCATCCCTGAGGATGTAAGGTATCTGGCTCATGTTTTCCGTGCCACCAGCAACAACGACATCCGCTTCTCCTGCTTTGACCATCAGGGCAGCCAGAGCCACTGCCTTCATGCCGCTACCGCAAACCTTATTCACAGTGTAGGCAGGGATGTGATCCGGAATGCCAGAATAAATGGAAATCTGACGGGCTACATTTTGTCCCAAACCAGCTCCACAGACATTGCCAACAATTACTTCATCGACAGCTTCAGGTTTCAAACCTGTTTCTTCAAAGATTGCTTTCAGAGTACGGACTCCCAACTCAACGGCTGAGATATCCTTCAAAACTCCACCAAAGTTTCCGATTGGACTGCGCTTTGCGCTTACAACAACGGCTTGTCTCATCTTTCCTCCAGATGTTCATTGATTTTTTCTTTGAAATCCATCATTCGGAATGCGACATTTTAGTCAATGGAAAATGCCTTTGCTGTGGCGATTTGATTCTTATCTGCAATACTTCAGCAAACAATTCTGCCATCAATTGGCGAAATCTCTCCCATAGCCCTAAACATCAAAGCGTATTAAGACTCTATCAAAGGATTGAATCTTGTTTATCACTTTACTTCATTGTGGGTTACTTCCGGGCATGTTGTAATCCGTTGAAGCTGACTACTGGGAGTGAATACTCGATAAAGGCTCATCTTTGATACAGAATGTCATGAGTGCATTTCTTGCACATCCATCCATTTTCTATAAGAAAACAGACTAATTGTTTGACATAAACTGCCCTCTGAATTAGCTTGATCTGATACTACCGTACGAAGGACTTGCCATGTACAAAGAAAAGTATCATTTCAACGTGGAACGCTATATGGATCCCCAGCGTTTTGAACAGATCAAACGCTTTGCCGAAAATCTCCCTACGCCGACTTTGGTGATTGATCTGCACTTAGTGGAAAAGAAATACGCAGAGCTCACCCGCAGCTTTCCACAAGCCAAGATCTTTTACGCTGTAAAAGCCAATCCGATGGAAGAGATTGTAACTCTCTTGCATCAAATGGGTTCGCATTTTGATATAGCATCCCGCTATGAATTGGATTTGATGCTAAGCTTGGGAGTAGATCCCTCACGGCTCAGTTATGGCAACACCATCAAAAAACGCAGTGACATTGAATACTTTTACAACAAAGGAGTTCGGCTGTTTGCTACAGATAGCGAAAACGATCTCCTCAGTATAGCTGCTGCTGCACCTGAAGCAAAGGTGTTTTTCAGGATTTTAACTGAGGGTACTGGAGCTGACTGGCCGCTGTCCCGAAAGTTTGGCTCGCACTCGGATCTGATCTATTACCTGATCCTGCAAGCCAGGGATCTGGGTCTTGAGCCCTATGGCCTTTCCTTTCATGTGGGTTCACAACAACGTGATATCGGTCAATGGGACGATGCTATTGCCAGATGTAAGTATCTGTTTGATGCCGTTGCCGAGGATGGCATTGAGCTGAAAATGATCAATCTTGGAGGTGGATTTCCTGCCAGCTATGTCGATCCCACCTATTCTGTTCAGGAATATGCTGATGAGATAATGCGCTTCATCATTGAGGACTTTGGTGAAAACATTCCCGAGATCATTCTGGAGCCTGGAAGATCACTGGTGGCAGACGCAGGGATGATTATCGCTGAAGTTGTGAATATCAGCCGGAAATCAAAGAACAACATGTATCAATGGGTGTTTCTGGATATCGGCAAATTCGGCGGATTGATCGAGACCATAGATGAGTCAATCAAGTTTCCCATCTATTTCGAAAGAGATGGCCTGGCCGATGAAATCATCCTGGCTGGTCCCACCTGTGACAGCATGGATATCTTGTATGAAAACTTCAAATACCACATGCCGGATACCACAGTTCCTGGCGACAGGGTGTACATCTTTACCACCGGAGCTTATACCAGAAGCTATTCCTCGATCTGTTTCAATGGCTTCCCCCCTCTGAACGCTGTGATATTTAAATAAGGAGATAGAATATGCTGCATCTTCCCGTTGAGCAAATGCATGAGTTTATGATAGCCGTGTTTAGCAAAATCGGCGTACCTGCTGATGAAGCAAAGATCTGCGCTGATGTCCTGATCGCCAGCGATCTGAAAGGGATTGAATCGCATGGAATCGGACGTTTGAAAATGTATTATGATCGCATCAAACTGGGCATCCAGCAACCCATTACCAAGATTGATGTAATCCGAGACCGCTATGCAACGGCAGTTTGGGATGGCAACCATGGCATGGGACATGTTGTGGCTCACAGAGCAATGCACTCAGCTATCGAGAAAGCAAAGCTTTATGGGTTGGGAGCAGTGGCTGTGCGCAATTCTACCCACTATGGGATTTGCGGATATTATGCTGAAATGGCCACAAAGCATGATATGATCGGCCTTACCTTTACCAATGCCCGGCCCTCGATCTGCCCCACCAATGGAGTTGCTCCGCTATTGGGAACAAATCCCATCTGCTTTGGTGCACCGACTTCATTGCCCTATCCCTTCCTGTATGACGCTGCAACTTCAATCTCTCAGCGGGGAAAAATCGAGCAGTATGCACGCGAGGAAAAGGATACACCTATGCAATGGGCAATTAATCTGATGGGAGAACCTCAAACTGATACAAACAAGCTCCTGCAAGATCTCGTGGATCAGACTGCATCACTCTTACCCATCGGGGGAACCGAAGAAGTTAGTGGAAGCCATAAAGGTTATGGCTTGGGCACAATGGTGGAAATCCTCTGTGCAGCATTACAACAAGGCTCGTATTTGAATATGCTGTTGGGGAGGGATGCTGATGGCAAACCAGCTCCATACAGCCTGGGACACTTCTTCATTGCCATCAATATTGACTTTTTCACCGATATTGAGAGCTTCAAAACCATAAGCACCGATATCTGCAAACAGCTGCAACAATCCCAGTTGTTCCCTGGCAGGGATCGCATATATGTTGCTGGTGAGAAAGAATATGAGAAAGAGCTGGAGGTTCGGAAGAATGGCATCCCGATCATCCCAAACCTGGCAAAAAACATTCGGATCTTACAGGATGAACTTGGCATCAAACTCATCAATTGCTGAATTAACCTTGCATTAAAGCCGAAAATGCTTATCCTATAAGGCGTGAAGCATATACTATAAAAAACGCTAAGGAGCAAAAATGAAAAAGACTATGCTTATTCTATCCCTTCTGCTGATTGTTGCACTGCTGAGTGCGATTGATTTTGAAATCAGCGGAGAAGACAGGGTTCGCGCAGCCCTCGCCAACGACACTGCGGAAGAAGATGGAGGTTGGGTTGACAACCGTTTGAATCTTGGCTTTGATGCTCAGCTACATCCTGATTTGGCTCTTCGTCTGGCAGTTGAAATCGGTAACACCGTCTGGGGTGCTGGTGGTGGCGGAATCACCACTGGAGAAAGCATCCACGTTACAGAAGCTTTCTTGAGTTACAGAATACCATCCATCGATGCCAATATCAGTGTGGGACAGCTCTACTGGATGGACAAAATGGGACTGATCATGGACGATTACTTCTCTGGCGTTTTACTGAAAAAGGATGATCTTGCCGGGATCAATACCGAGTTTGCCTGGATGAAAGCTCGTGAAGGAAACGCTTTCCAGGATGATGACTACAATGTCTTCATGGCACATGCCAATTACGCAGAACTGCTTCCAGTAGGTGTGTATGCCTTCTTTGGCAATGACGCCTCTGCGGACTTTAGCAATCTTACTGTATATCCTTACATCAGCATGGAAGCCGAAAATATGGTGCTGGATATGGCAGCCTTCCTGGATCTGCAGATGGGAAATGACACCGAGATTGGCATGGGTGGAGCAGTTAAAGGCAGCATCGACCTGGATGTTATCGAATTCGGTGCAGACGCTCTAATTGCATTGGAGCATGGTTTGACCACCATCAGTCCCTGGTATCAGAATGGTCTTTACATCTATGGCATTGGAAAGCATCACGATGGTGCGCAACTCTATTGGGATACTCCCTACGAAGCCAATGGTGATACCTTTATGAGCCTGGTTGGAAATGTCAAAGCTCCGCTTAATGAGCAGATCAAAGCCTTTGCTGCAGCTGGTATGCTAACAGATAGAGGCATCGAGGTGAATGCCGGCATCGAATATGAATTGATCCCAGATCTTTTCCATATGGCTGCTTACGGCGCTTTCGGCATACATGATGATGATAATTCGGTCTACAGCGAGAACTCAAACTACCTCTTTGGAACTACACTTAAGATTCAGTTCTAAAACCAAGTTGATTCTAATATACTTAAGGCACGTATCCGCGTGCCTTTTTTGTACCCATGAAGCTTAAACTGCCGTCAGCGATGCTCATGCCTTTCAATCAGCTAATCTCAGTTTTAACTTCATGCA
>JALNYD010000389.1 GCA_023230025.1 Candidatus Cloacimonadota bacterium
GATGATGCGGTTACGTTCTTCGATCCTGATTTTCGCCTCGTTTTGTGCTTTTTCTACAGGGAGTTTTTCGATGAGGTAAGAGATAATCGAAAGCAACAGATCTACCCTCATTACTACGGCATCCAACTGATAATGCTGAGCTTCAGGGTAACTCTCTTTCATCAACAATTTTTTGAGGCTATTTAGAGTATCTTGATGATTTCTAAGCTTGCGCAGATCTTTATCATAAGCAGTATCAGCCTCTCCTGATTCGTTTTGTATATAGTCTTTTTTACTAAGGTCTGACAACTCAATATCTGTGCCCCATAGTATTAGATCAATGTAATGCTCCCAATTGCAGAGTCTCCAAAGCTCATAGAATGTTTTGACTTTATCCATATCAACAGTATCAATGTATCTCATCTTATTGTATCGATTAAAAAAGCTTACATCGCTTCCAAGGCATCTTCCCATGAGGATTCTGTATAAGAATATTGGTGACATCAATGCTAGTTCGTTATCCATGTCTTCTTCAGATTCATCAAGAGATTCCTCTATATATACCATCTCTTCTATGCATTCGGAAACATTGTGGATAATGCCACCTACAACATTCTGATCCTCAATCAGAATAGAGGGAAAGATCAGATGGATATCAATTGCTGCTGGAGCTTTATCGTTCAATTCTTGGAAACGGGTAGATATTCTTGCTACTTGTCCAGCATAATATAGCGAATCAACACTAACATTTCGATTGATGTTCTCTGTTATAACTTCCCTGTACTCAAGTAGAAAATCATTAACATCCTTCACAATGTCAACATAAGCATCCGTGTCTACCTCAGTGTCTGGCTCATCGATATATCCATTAAGCATATGTAAAACGAGATCTATGGATTCTAGGGCTTTAGCAAAATCAGTTTCCGTTGCAGTAAGCCCATAAAAAAATAATAGAGTAGTTGTATTACTGGTCCATTTTGTTTTTATAAGGTCGTCCAACTTTTGTTTAAGCTCTTCTGGGATCATCCCAATCTCCTTATTCACTATTAGCTTGTTGGCTTTGCAGAAAGAACGATTCTTTCATTATTGAATCCGTGTTTATAACGATTTACAGCAAACGCTACTATATGTATCACAAGAATCAGGCCAATGCACCGGATTGTACATAACTGCTCTGTATTCAGAAACATACGTATTGATGGGCACAAACCAAATGTAATTTAGCGTAAACATCCTTACTTTCCATGCTACTAATCTTTACCTATTATGCCAATGCTCTTCAATCTCGCTCTGAAAGTATGCGGTTTCAAGCCCAGCAGTCGGGCGGCTTCTGCGGCATTGTTTTTGGCTTGTTTCAGAGCTGCTTGATAGTATGCCGGGATCACATCATGATCCAGGTCAATGCCTTCGGCTGGGATTTCGATGCGACAGGCAGGGGCGTCGAGTTCCTGAAAGAGGATATCTTCTGCTTCGATCTGCGGTGACGCGCTATTGATATAGGCCAGCTTGACGATATTCTGCAATTGGCGCACATTGCCGGGAAAGCGGTAGCTGATCAGTTTTTGTTCAGCTGCTTTGCTGAACTGCTTTTCCTGCTTGTTTTGCAGGCCGAAGCTATGCAGAAAGTGCCTGGCCAGGAGCAGGATATCCGTTCCGCGTTGGCGCAGGGGTGAAAGCTCCAGCGCGGCTTGCACAATTCGGTAATAGATATCTTCGCGGAATTGCCCGCTGCGGATCAGCTCTTGCAAATCCTTGTTGCTGGCGGTGATGACGCGCACGTCCACTTGCTTGCTTTTATCGCCCACCGGCTGGATGCTGCCGCTTTCCAGTACACGCAACAGTTTCACCTGCATGGGCGCCGGCAGATCGCCAATTTCATCCATGAACAGGGTGCCTTTGTGAGCTTGGCGGAAATAGCCGTCGTGATCGCTGATGGCACCGGTAAAAGAGCCCTTTTTGTGCCCGAAGAATTCGCTTTCAAAGAGGTTTTGGCTGATCGAACCACAGTTTACAGCGATGAAAGGACCTTCCTTGCGAGGGCTGTGATAGTGCAACAATTGAGAGACCACTTCTTTTCCGGTGCCGCTTTCGCCACTGATAAAGACCGGGATATCGTATTTGGCCAGATTGTCGATCTGGCGCTTGATCCTGATGATGGATTCATGCTCACCGATCAATTCTGGAAAGCTATCGCGGACTTGCTTGCGCAAAGCCTTGTTTTCACGATCCTTTTTGGTGAGCTCGATCTTGATCTGGTTCGCCGCCTGCAATTGCGGGAAATCATCAAGACTGAAATCAACGTTCTGGATGCCTTCTTCGCGGGAAGATTGGATCAGTTTTGCCTTTATGATGCCGCCCATCACCATCAGAATCCAGCAGGAATGCATGGTGGGAGTGCCTGAAGTAAGGGAAACGGTATATTCTATATCCTTGATGCTCAGCTCTTTCTCGATCTCTTTGACCGCGGCCACCATTGCCGGATAGACCACATTGTAATCAATGGGATTGTAGGCATCAGCTTCCTGATAACCGATGGTAAGCCGGGGGTAAAGCTTTTTGCAGTACTCACGGATTTCGGCTGCATGGGGAAGGTAGCGGACATCGTTATATAGCAGATACAGATAGTC
>JALNYD010000390.1 GCA_023230025.1 Candidatus Cloacimonadota bacterium
ATGGAGAGTATTCTGGTTCCAACCTCGTCATATTGCTTTGGAGGCAGAATGTACGCCTTTTTGCAAAAAGCCTGTAATGGATAATCGTTATACATCATTGTACTAAACCGCTACGCGGTGGCCTAGGCTCAATTGTTGTGTAGCTGACCTTACTTGTTTGAGAGATGTTCGGTCTCCTCTATCATGGTATCCGCATCCCTGGGATGCACATACCATTCATAGGAGACATTGAAGATGACTCAACCACAAACCAGGAGAAAACTCCTTCAGGACATGCAGCTGCGAGGTTTCAGCGAGGCCACCATAGCCTGCTACTCGCGCCAGTGCGATTGTTTTCTGGAATTCTGCAAAGCAAAGGACACCTCGAAGCTGACGGAGAAAGAGTTTCGGGCTTACCTGCTGTATCTCACAGACAGAAAAGATCTTGCACCTTCCTCGTACAACCAGTACAACAGTGCCGTACGCTTCCTGTACGAGGTCACGCTGGAGAAGGACATCAACTATAAGAGGGTCCCCCACGTGAAGGAACCGGTGACAAGACCCGAGGTCCTTGCACCGCAGGAGTTGGAAGCGTTTTTCAGGGAGACCGCCAGACCCAAGCAGTTCGCCTTCTTCCTCAACCTCTACGGTTCGGGGCTGCGCATCAGCGAGATGCTCGCACTCAGGGTCAATGACATCGATGCAGGAAGGATGCTGCTGCATGTTCGGTGCGGGAAAGGAAGAAAGGAGCGGTTCGCCCCGCTCACCAAGGCAGGCTTGGAGGCGTTCCGCTACTATTGGAAAATGTACCGGCCTACCAATGACAACGACTACATCTTTCCAGACTATACCAAGACACGGACACAAAGCCCAGACAGCTTTGAGTCCATGTTCAGAAAGATAGTGAAAGATGCCCAAATATGCAAGAAGGCTAGCCCGCACACCCTGAGGCATTGCTTTGCGACCCACACCCTGCAAAGCGGCACGGACCTCATGAGGCTCAAGGAGATGCTCGGCCATTCCAGCCTCTCCTCGACGACGGTGTATCTGCACCTCTCGCTCGTCGACAAAAGCAATACACGGTCACCCGAGGAGCTCTCTGCACGGTTCTGGGCCGAGTACCGAGAGAGGAACTTCATCCATGGCTGAGGTGCAGGATGTGTTCCTTGCTTCGTTTGACGAGTACAGCAGAAGCCATTTCGTTCCCCTGCAAGCCCAGAAGACGGCAAAGGCGATCATGGAATGCCGCACCCAGGCCCTGGGAGGGCATACCGACGTCTGTCCGGATTGCGGGTACACCCACCAATCCTACAACTCCTGCCGAAACCGCCACTGCCCCAAGTGCCAGACGGTGAAGAAGGAGCAATGGATAGGAAAAAGGAAGCAGGATGTGCTGGATGTAAAACACTTCCATACCGTGTTCACCATTCCGAGCGAACTCAATGCGTTGGTGTTGCAGAACCCGCGCAAGCTGTATGAGCTGCTCTTCAGGGCTTCCAGCGAAACGGTAAGGGAGCTTACCTCCGATACCAAGTACCTTGGGGCGACGGTGGGGTTCATGTCCATCCTCCATTCCTGGGGCAGCAACATGAGCTTTCATCCCCACATCCACATGGTCGTCACCGCAGGGGGTATTGCCCCCGACGGTCGGTGGAAGCCCACAAGAGGCAGGTTCTTCCTACCGGTAAAGGTGCTTTCCTGCCTGTTCAGGGGCAAGTTCCTTTCCGGTTGTAAGGGCCTGTATGCGAAGAGTAAGCTCTCCCTGAAGGGTGAAAACGGCAACACTGTCTCCCGAAACGCATTCTCATCCCTTATCGATGCCTGCTTCAAGAAGGACTGGGTCGTGTACTCCAAGGAACCGTTTGGTGGGGCCGAAGGGGTGTTCGAGTACCTGGGACGGTACACCCACCGCCTGGTGATCAGCAACAACAGGATCCTCTCGGTTGAGAAAGGGATGACCAGCTTTTTGTGGAAGGATTACAAGGATGAATCCAAGCTGAAGGAGACCACCCTCTCCAACGAGGAATTCATCAGGCGCTTCCTGCTGCATGTGCTTCCCCACGGCTTCACCAGGATTCGCCACTACGGCTTGTACTCGTCACGCAACAAGAGCAAGCGGCTCGAGTTGTACCGTATGGCACTGGCCGCAAGGTTTCGCAGCAAGCGGAACAAGAAGAAAGACAAAAAGCTTGAGACACCCTTTGAGATTGCCGTCAGGATTCTCGGCCGCGACCCGAGATTCTGTCCCAGGTGCGGGAGTCTGCTAAACCAGCAGGCACTGGCCCGGGCTTCGCCGGCCTGACATTCTCTCACACCACCATGTCCATTGTCGTTGCCCCCGGTCCTGGGGGTAAGGGGGTGCTTGTCCCAATTCCTTCCGTCACACTTCGATTCATACCGATTCGGGCCACCTCGGCCCTTCTTCCCAATGAAAACCGCACAAGGGTGATCGATAGTTCCCCCATAGCATGACATTCCCGGTTTCGTACACCGAAATTATCTGCAACCAGCCACACAATGAACCAGTACAAGTGTTCGGGTCCTTCATGCCCGCATTCCATTGAGGTGTCTGGTTACGATAATTTGCTATTCATTATACCGATATTGTAATA
>JALNYD010000391.1 GCA_023230025.1 Candidatus Cloacimonadota bacterium
TCCGTGTAAATCAGATGAATCTGATCTTGCTGAGTAATGCCTAGAGTGAGAAGCAGCCACATCAAGGAAAATATACCCGCATATCCAGAATACAAAATCTGCAAAAAAGCCTTTTTGGAAAATTTGGGGATTTGTGCCCCGGGTGGGACACAAATCTGTCTTAGCCGTTAAAATTCTTCAGAAGAATTTAATCGCGGCGGAGGACGAGGACTGCGACAGCGCCAAGGCCGGCGAGTGCAAGGAATGCACCAAAGCCGGGGGTCTTGGTCGGGGTTGCAGTTGCGGTTGCAGTTGCAGTTGCAGTCTTGGTTGCAGTTGCAGTTGCAGTTGCGGTTGGGGCTGCCTCGAGGACTTTAACAGTCGTGGAGGTAGTCAGATCATCAGTTACTGCACGGATCGTGTAGGTGTCAACGTTTAATCCGGTAGTGTCAAAGGTGACTTCCCAGGTGTTGACGCCGTCAGCACCCTTTACGACCTTGGTGGTCAGAGTGATGAAGGATGCAGAGCTTACAGCGGTCTTGTCAACTGCAGTGAATGCAGTGGAGAGAACGTCAACAGTTACAACGGTACCTTCTTTGAGGTTGGTGGTTCCGGAGACCTTAAGGGCAGAGCCTTTGGTAACATCGGAAACAGAGTTCAGCGTAATTGTTGGCTGAGCAACGATGAAAGTGAGTTTCACATAAATATCATCGATGTTCTGAGAGTCGATTGCCTGGCATAATGCTTCAGCAGCGTTTGCGCTCTGACGTTCCGCAGTGTTAAACAGAAGGCTTAATCCAGAAATTGGAGCAAGGGCACCTGCTGGATCATTATACGCAAGTTCTGTATTCTGCCAGATGTTCGATGATCCTGGAGCTGGAGCGAGTTTACCACCATATGCTACAGTGCTTGGACCAATGTTGAATAAAGTGTCATACATCGGGTGCTGGATTACAACAAAGTATTGACCTGCTGAAAAGGTATCTGTTACGATCTCTTTGGAGTAGGCGCCATCATCCTCAACAGAGATGGTTCCGGAAACGAATTTGTTGGTACCAAAGACGTAGTACATAACCTGTGTTGCTGCTTCTGCAGTACCGGTGATCTTGATCTTATCGCCCTGTGCAACGGTTGAAGATGCTGCAGTTGCGGTAAGGAATGGCTGCTTCAGAGCAACGGAGGTCGTCTCATATACTGAGTCTTTGTCAAATGCAAAGGGAGCAACGGCAGTCGATGCTGCTGCATAGATAGTGTAGGTACCAGTATCTAATGCACCAAGAATGGTTCTGGTGTTGAAGGTAACTTTCCACGTGTCATCAGATTCAACTGCTATGGGAGTGGCACCAGAATAACCAGTAATACCCTGTACATCTACGTTGGCACCTTTGATGAAGAGATAAACAACTTCAGACTCGGTGTTTGTACCGGAGATCGTCATGTCGTTGCCAATGAAGTAGGCATCCTGGGATGTCTTGACGGTTACTGCTCCTTTTTCAACAGCTACTTTTGCCTTTTTCGTGACAGTCGGGAAGGCTGCTGCAAAGTTGTAAGTAGTGTCTTCTGCGTCGATGAGAAGAGGCTTAGTGTTAGAATCAAACTGGAGAGTACGGGTTCCAGAAGAACTAAGGTCTGCAGTGAAGGCAGTAATATAACCAGTTGTTGCATCATATGCCTGGAAACGGATACCAGACTGACCTGCAAGATCAACGAAACCAAGATTGTCAACATTAACTCTCACAGCAGTACTAGGAGTACCGGTGATGGTTACAAGAATAGAGCCACCGCGGGTAATCTTTTCTTTGTTGATGGAAATTGATTCAGTTACAGGTGCACCTACAGTGAACTTAATTGCTGGTGAAGTAAGGTACTTGGACGGAGTCGTGACAGCCATCTGACCTACAATACCAGTGTATTTAAGATCAGCCTTTACGGTCCATTCGCCAGTGGCAACATCGCTGATATCAATATTACTAAGATCAGCTGGAACAAAGGTCGTTATTGAGTTTGCAAAGTCCAATACACCAAAGGGAGCAACAGCAGATTTACCGAACTCAGTGGTTGAACCGCCAGCTGGGGTAGTAAACTTAAGACCGTAGGTAAGGCCGTTTGTGCCAGATACACTTAAATCAATTTTCTGAGTCTTTAACACAGTGCCCCCTACGATTGAAGTTCCAGTACCTGCTTTATATGCTTCTACAGCTACTGCCGGATATTTCAGAGTGAAATAGACGGTAGCGGCTGTTGCGGTCGGCGTATCGCCATAGATGCCTTCTTTAATAGTCAGACCAGTGAATGTACCGGTGGCATCCGTTGAGACGGTGGCTACTGCAAATCCGCTTTCATACAGATAGTAAGTGGCAACGCCGCTATCACCAGAGCCATCAAACTGGTATACATATACAGTATCTCCTGGTGTGGGCACTGCAGAAGCTGCTCCAGCGAAGAGAGCTAATACAAGGAACACAGCGAGGACTGCTGCAATTTTTTTAGTTGTTTTCAATTTCAATTCCTCCTAAATTAGGATTGTAAATTTTTCTTTGCATGTTTGACATGCGATACGTGATATTCGACATGCGTCGAATAAGCATTCTGCAAGGGTCATACTCCGACG
>JALNYD010000392.1 GCA_023230025.1 Candidatus Cloacimonadota bacterium
ATCTCCTGAAAGAGGATCAGCAGTTTAATAGCGGAGCTTTTCTCGTTGCCAACGTGGTAATCCCTGGATTCGTCCAGATTCAGTTCCAGCCGGAACATGTGCTGGTCAAGGAAGTCTTTGATCAAGCGTACATCACCTGCAGAAACATCATTCCACTGAGATTTGATCTGCTCATACTGCTTCTTGGCAACTGAACGCGGGAAATAATTCTCCGAGAAAGCGGGGAAATAACGGGAATCGAACATATTGCTCACAGAGTATCTAAGACTGTCCACCACCATGTCCTGTAGGGTCATGCTTTCGCCGCCAATATTCTGCACATCCCACTGGAGCTCATCCAGAGTTGTTTTGAAAGAGAGGTTGATTGCGTTGACGATCTCCCTAATTAGATTGGCACCTTTGATAGCATTATCGATTATGACAGCTTTTTGGGGGATCTCGTCCCTAAGGTTCATCAGGGGGTCAATCACTGCTTTGAGCATGTTCTTGATACTGTGTGAAAGGTTGGCAAGGATTCGGTTGCGCTCCTCTTCTTTGGCTTCGTTAATCTTGTGAATGCTCTGAATATCTAATATTTTGGTCAACTCCCGCTCAATGCCCCACAGCATCTCCTCCACACAAGTAGGGAACTTTTCCCATTGGTCCAGTCCTTTCAATAGCTTTTGTTTGGCATGAAGCTCGGGCGTAAATTTATCCGTTCCGTCTATGTATGAAGGTTCTGACTTCATTTCGGAGATGATACTATTTATATCAGGAAGATTCCGAAATGCTGATTCGTCATAGCTATACTCCCCCAAACTATCCCTTGAGTCAACGAAATCTGTGTCTCCTAGTGCCACAATAGCATGATCAATTTCAGCGGGAGCATCATCATTGGCCGCACCACCCTGATCCGCATATTGACTCTTGATTTTCAGATGATTATTGGTTAAAGCCAATATTAGTTCAAGAAAGAGCAAAAAGCTCATTTTCTTAAGATTCAGAGATTCAAATAGTGATGCTATGCTGTCATCTCTATGTAATTGATCTACTTCAAGCAACTGATTCCTATTCCAGATATTGTAATAACCTGAGGTAGCAATGAAAACTTCTTCGCAGTTAATCTGTCGGATAAGGTGGCTGGCATTGACTTTATCATCCAAACCGATATATGCGCAGATCAGAAACCACTTAATCACTGGATAGTTATTCTGTTCGTTCTGAAAGTGGTTTAAGATAACATTGTATTGATGCTTTTTGATAAGGGAACTCAGGTAGTAGATCAGTGAGAGATCTAACTTCTGTGCTAGAAAGCTCTTTATCAGGCTGGAGTAAGCATCATAGTCTTCCATTCTCAGCATTACATCCAGTTTCCTTGCATAGGAGTTCGAGATTTGTGGAGCAAGAAAATCATCAGGATTTACAGATTGGGGCGGAGATAATGCAATCATGTCATCTAGAACAATGAGGGCTTCTGGATATCGTTTTAGATCATAAAGCAGCAAGAATTTGTCGTTCAAATTCTTCTCAGACAAAACGTCCAAAGTAAGCAATTGATCCAACACAGTCAGAGCATCAGAATACCTACTTAATCGCTTGTAGATGCTTAGTTTTCTATCCAGACATTCTTCCTGACTAGCGCCATGATCATAAGCCTGATCGGAGCTTAGAAGCGCATTTTCCAGAAGGTTGGAAGCAATCTCGATTTCGGCCTTTAACATATATCTTTGGGCTGTAGGTTCAAGCTCGATACTCTTGCTGATATCTTCCAAAGCTAGCAGTAGATCGTTTTGTTTCTTGTGGTCAACTGCTCGTTGTTCATAGTATTCTGGTTTGCCTGTCAGTTGGATCAACTCGTTCAGTACATGTAAACGAGCTCGATAGTTCTCTTTATGGTCTGTTATGTAAACCCCATAAGGCAGTTTCGAGATATAATCTTTGCCATCCAGGGAAGAATCTCTAACAAGTAATCTATCCTGAGTGTGATCAACCGTGTACTCGAATAATGGCAGAGAAAGCCCGCTATTGTGATAGTAATCGATAGCTGATCCCAGGATCCAGTGTTTTATACGGAGATTGCTTTCAGAATAGCTAAGTTCTAACGCCTTTTCAATGTCATCGAAAGCTGTAAGAAACTCAGATTCATCGCCAGGATATTTATATGATCCATAAACCGTCGCTATGGCTCGTATCCTGTATAACCAATCCTTCTCTCCATTTTCCAACAAGTCGTTGACCCAAGTTAACAGCTCGTCGTATTGTTTTTTGGCCAGAAATTCCTTGGCAGTTTGGATCGAAGTCTCTTCGTTAGGCTGGTTGTCTTGGTGGTTTTTTCCCATTGCGCTATCCTATAAAGCTTGTCTAATGATTTGCTCATACTTGGCGTTGCCAATATTGATTATCAGTAAGTTCACGCGAGCCCTGGTGAGGCCAGTATAGATCAATTCGGCAGTCTCAAACTCACTTTGATCGTCTTCCGGCTCTATGATCACTATTGCGGAATGGATCTCCCAACCCTTGAAGCTGTGAATCGTGGAGAGCTTCATGGTGCCGGATTTCATCCAAAAGTGCTTTTTTTTATTGCGCCGGGCTGTTTCCAGCATTGC
>JALNYD010000393.1 GCA_023230025.1 Candidatus Cloacimonadota bacterium
GCACTCACCCATTTTCAGTGCCATCAACTTGGTCTCAACCCCTCCCGAGTAGGGAGGTCAATTCAAGGTATTTCCTGTGGGAACAGGGAATACGTATAGATAAAGTCTCAACCCCTCCCGAGTAGGGAGGTCAATTCAAGGGCGGAGCGATTGGGCGTATAAAAAACGACATTATGTCTCAACCCCTCCCGAGTAGGGAGGTCAATTCAAGAGCCGGCAATCCGGGGCGCATCAGTAGAGGCCCGGAAGCCCCAAATCCGTGAACCTCAACCACACTATGCCTGAAATGAAGGTCAAAAAGGTAGGTTCACGGAAAATAGATTTATGTGCTGCCGCACAAAGAGATACAGCATTCAATGCCGTATAACTCACCCAGGAAAGCACTTAAGGCTATGTTTTGCGCTTCATTTACAGTATTCAAAGATCATTTAATTACGAGTACCAACTTATCGAACTACGCACATTATGGCAAGCTTTTTTTGCCTGTGAAGAAAGGTTGTGGAGATGGCGAGATGGAAGCTTGGTTTCCAGCAGTGACGCCAATACTCTTCATGACTAGTCTACCATACTTAGCGGATAGCTTGATTAAGAATGGCTAAGACGATTTCTGTCGCTAGTAAATCAAGGATTCTCTTAAGTATAGGCCAAATTGGGGGAACTCAAGCCAGGTTAGAAAAATGATTCTAGACTTCCAACAGGCAAAAAGAATTCTCCGAACATCCGGGTCAAGCTTCCCTGTCGAGTTTGTGAATGGTTGTTACTACGGGAAAAACTCTGGAGAGCTCCTCAAAGGTGTATACTACAAGTATTGCGGGCAAAGATTCTGGGAGTTTCTATCGGGTGAAAGTAACCTGTATATTGATCTTATCAAACCCTTAGCATCTGATGCCAAACGCCATACACATGAGTATCAAACAAAGCATGCCAACACACTGAATAAGATAACCAGAGATTTTTTCCTCAGATTCTGCGATGAGTCAGGCAAGATAGATTGGGTAAATCTTGTAAAGATAAACTCATCTTACCAGAGATAGCGGTTATTCTTTGTTCTTCTTCGCGACCAATGGTATTGTCAGAGGGCGTGATCCTGATTTCAGCGGAGTGTTTATCTTCTACCAGTAGGGTTAATTTCAAAAACAAGTGTATGCTAGCTGATAAACAACGAAGCCTTGCTCCTTATCAAAGCAAGGCTTCAGGTAATACTAAAGGGAACGTAACAAGCTATGCGATACTATTTCATCAGGACAATCTTGGATTGCAGGGCAAAGTCTTTCCCAGATACTCTTACGAGGTAAACTCCGCTTCCGCAGGCTTTGCCACTTGAATCTTTCCCATTCCAGGTCAGATAGCTCCATCCTTCGTTGAAGGACGACGGGGCATACTGATATACCAATTCTCCCTTGTTATTATAGATTGAGCATTGTCCGGATTGAACACTGGGAACATAAACGGCAATCTGTGCTGCGGGATTAAAGGGATTTGGATACACTTTCATTTTCGCCGGCAGGACCGGGATATCGGGAGGAATCTCTCCCCCTTCAGGAGTAACAAGAACCGTAACGGGGCCATGGAAGGTGCTTTCTCCGTTTAGTTCCACTGCCTCCAGCCAGTAATAGTAGAGGCCGTTTTCCAGGGGATACTCTTCCACAAAGTTGTATGTGTGACCGACAGGGCTGTTGCTGGCTTCAATAAATTGATTCAGGTCGCTGGCGGAATTTAGATCTTCGGTTATGCTGCGTAAGATGTTATAACCGCTGAGGTTAGTTTCCGATTGCGTTGTCCATTGCAAAAATACCAGGTTGTCGCTATTTACATTGGCCGTGAATGACGATAACTCTACCGGCAGGGTCTCATCTGTGCTGCCAATCGCCCATTCACTCAAACTGGTGACACCGACTGCGGTAATCGTATTCCCGCTTTGGCGAAAGTTGTTGTAGATATACCAGTCGGATACTTCGCTGTCGCGCTTGCAGACGCGCCATTTTGAGGGGTTGCCAAAGGGTAGATAGTCCGTTAGGTCAAAAGTGATATCCATGGAGAAAGATTGTAGATTTGTGCTGATGTCCCAATAAACCGGAGCCAGGGCAACTATTCCAGCTGGTAAGGCTTTGGCCGGAAGCTGCGGAATCTGGTTGATTAAAATGTTGTTCAAATTGCCTTCCAGGCCTCCACCCATTGCTTGATTAACTTCGAGTTTGATGTCCAAAGCAATTTCATTAAACTCTTGGGGTATAAATGGATCCCCCAGGATTACCTCCAAATCAAGATTGTTTTGGGCTACTGTGGCTGGATATGCGTCTATTGTTAAGTTATAATATCCAACTGAGCCTTGAATCAGAAAGTCTAGTGTGACAATGTCGAATTCAATTTGCCCGGTTCCATTATCCATTTCAGCCAGGAATCCTGGAGTGGTGTTATCCGTGTCGATATCTGCCCTGCCATGTCCGGTTACCGGTAGTCCGGTTCCCAAATCGTTTTGCCAGCCTCCGGCTCCGGGATAACCCAAGGCCGCAAGATTATCTCGCATTTGGGCTGCGGTTGCGAAGGGGATAATGGCTTCCAATTGGATATTGTTTAAGATAA
>JALNYD010000394.1 GCA_023230025.1 Candidatus Cloacimonadota bacterium
GGGCAATCAACAGCGCCAGGAGGATAAAATCAAACTTCTTACGGTTGAACATCGCTAGTGGTCTCCGCTTCAGTTACTGGTTCTGGGCTATCATCGGGAACGATCTCATCAGTGTTGCCAAGCTCCTCTTCTTCGCCACCAAGCTGAACTGGCAGGCTTACCGGGCGCCTGATATCCTCGATGTTACCCATGTAGTAGTCAAAGATCTGGCGTGCTACAGGGGCTGCAACTGCTCCACCTCCGCCAGCATTTTCCATAAAGACGGTGATGGCGATTTGTGGCTTATCGGTAACGATGTAGCCGCAAAACCAGGCATGGGTGGTCTTGCCCATGGAGTTTTCGGCAGAACCGGTTTTGCCAAAAGTAACGGCGCCGGGAACCTGAACACTGCGGGCAGTTCCTCCTGGAGCATTACAAACAGACCACAAACCCTGCTGAATCAGACTAAGGTTTTGCCGGGAAAGCGGAAGGCGTTTCTTTTGCACATTCTGAACCTGTTCTCGGGTCAGCCGTCCCCTGCCTACTGTTTGTTTAAGCAAATGAGGTTGAATCCACAGCCCATCGTTCGCCAAAGCTGCAAAATAGGCATTCATCTGGATTGGAGAGGTCAGGATTTCGCCCTGTCCGATGGAAAGATTTACTTTGTGCCCGGTAATTCCAACGTTTTTCCCATAGGTTTTGCGATACCATTGAGTATCGGGGAAAAAGCCGCGGCGTTCATTGGGCAGATCAATGCCGGTTGGCTGTGCGATGTGAGACTGCAGCACATAGTCGTGGAACTTATCCATGTTTAGCTTGAGCGATAAATCGTAGAAATAGACATCGCAAGAATGCATGAGAGCGCCTACTACGTTGGTTCTGCCATGACCGGAGTGATCCCAGCAACGGAAAAAGCGGTTGCCCACCTGAAATCCGCCCACACAGGGGCTCATTAGGGTATTGCCATCAACTATGCCAGATTCAAGCCCAGTGCCGGCAGTAACAGGCTTGAATACCGATCCGGGAGGATATGTGGCGTGGATCACGCGATCCAGCATGGGCTTTTTGGGATTATTCAATTCTTCCCAGATTTCCGGGCTTATCCTTTGCATAAAAAGATTGGGATCAAAATCTGGTTTACTTACGTAGGCCAGGATGCCTCCGGTTTGAACATCGCTGACCACCACAGCTCCTTTGATGCCCTGAGGAAATGCGCGCATGGCGATATCCTGAAGATCATTGTCGATTGTAAGCACCAAAGAAAGCCCATTGAGGGGCTCAATGTAGCCATCCTGCCGAAAGAGATCCAGTGATCTGCCCTGAGCATCCACCTGAACCACTTCCCGCCCATCCTTGCCTCTCAGCAAAACCTCATAATAGCGTTCCAATCCGGTTTTACCGATATAGCTGTTCAGGGAATAATCCTCATCCCGGAAACGCTCGTATTCACCTTCGTTTATGCGCCCTACATAACCAGTGAAGTGATTGGGATAAAAGTAGTTCCTGGTGGACCCAATGCGAAACACCAGCTCGGGATAATAGTTCAGATACTCGCTGAGGCTCAGCACCTGCTCATACTCAATGTTATCCGCCAGGAGGATTTCTTCATATGTTTTGAAGCGCTGCTTCATCACCAGTTCCGTGAGTTCTTCCTCGCTGATGCCAAAATGAATCTCCAGAAAGCGGCTGAGGGAATTCATATTGCGAATCTTTCCACTGATCAGATACAGATTATGTGAAGGCACGTTTTGGACTATCGTGCGGTACTTTTGATCATAGATTTCCCCACGGGTAGCCACGATTCTGCGGATGCGCACAAAGTTGCTTTCTGCTACCGATTGGTAGTGGCTGCCCATCAGAACCTGCAGACGGAACAAAGCGCTGATCAATAAAATGAATAGCACCCCCGCTGTGATGCTGAAGACAATCTGTGGTTTAGTCATGAATGATGATCAGGCGCAGGCGGCTGATTAGTTGCATCAGAGCAAAGATCAGCAGGCTAAATATGAGGTTGTAAAAGAATGCCCCAAGGCTCAAGCGAAAGAGCTTGCCCTCAAAACCCCAGGCAATGCCCATACCCACGAAGCTTAACAAACTGAAGATGAGATTGCTGCTGCTAATGGCTATCAGTTTTGCCACAACGCTATCCTGTTCAAAGGGAATCCGTAACACATTGATCAATATCGCGAGTAAACAGAAGATCAGAGCATGCATGCCAAAGGTACTGGGATTGAGGGTGTCATACATCAAGCCTACAAGAAAGGCCACCGGCAATGCCACAACCTGATCCCGGGTCCAAACTACATAGATCAACCAGGGCAAAAGCAACAGGGGAGTTACTCCCAGGATGCGTAAGGCGGGCATGATCAGGACCTGCAGGTAAACAAACAGCACACCCAGCAGAAATGTCCAAAACCCCTTCAGAAGCATCGAATCATGCCTTTCTGCGTACTATACAGAGGGGAGTAAGCTCATCTCCCTGTCCCTGAGGATTGTCTTTCATAGCGGCTTCGATGAAGGCCTTGTTCATGCCCCCGCCTCCGCCAATCATCCAGCTTCCGCCGATATCATTGATATCCATGATCGCCACCGGAT
>JALNYD010000396.1 GCA_023230025.1 Candidatus Cloacimonadota bacterium
CTGGGAGCAGGCCAATCTCCTGTCAGAGACACCTTTTCCTTGAGGGCAGAAGCCGCAAAGTTCAGCTGTTGTGTGCCGCTCATCTGAACTTTGATTTTCAGCTCCAGTGCGGATTGTCTGATATCGCCAGGTGCCTTGGCTGCGAGCTTCATATCAGTGCTTTTTAAAGCTTTGGCTTCACCCTTGTAGCCCGAAAATGTATCTCTCAAGCCCTGAGTCTCGGGCATGCTGGAGATCGAAATAACATCCTGAGCGCGGTTGAAGATAATCTCCTGGCCGTTGAGTGTTCCGCTAATCTGTTTCATTCCCCGCTGATCTTCCAGATCAAAGGCTATTATAGCTTCATCCCATCTGAGAGGAAGCTTTTCATAAGCGGGGTTTTCAAGCTCAATCGCCTCTATGCTAGCCACATAATCCAGATCAGCTTTATAGCCGCTAACGCGGAAGATTCCCCGTTTATGCACCACAGTTTCCACAACGCCAGTGATCGCCAGGCTATCCGGGGCAAGATAAAGGTATTTGGTAAGCTCAATAGGTTTTTCTTCTTTGGGGTCCGGATTCTTTTGCCAAATGCTATAAGGAACGCAGACAAAGGGGCCACTCAGCATTTGGGATGCACCCCATTTACCGGCAATTTCCTGTACCACGCTTTCTTTGCGATGATAACGCTCGTGAATAATGCTGCTGATCCATACTGCCGGGATCATCAAAATCAGGATGATGAAGCCGATGATCAAAAGCTTCCACATTTGTGGGTTAGCTTTTGCCCCAGCTTGTTTTAACAACTGATCAGGATTCATAATAACCTCCCCTGCGTGAGGGTTTCTCAAGATCCGATTACGGCATGAAAGCACAATGTACAAGGCACATAAGCCCAGCAGTGCAGCTGTAATCATAGTATTGATTCTATAGTAGAATCTTGGCTACAACAGTTCGATATTCTTCGCTTTGATGCCTTTGCTGGCGTTTCTGGTATCCAGGATGGCAATGCCGGTATCGGCAAGTTTCTGATAATCGATATTGCTGTGATCAGTGATAATGATGATCAAATCGTATTTTTTCAGATTTCCCATAGCCACAGTTTTGTACTGTTTGCCGTTCTTTTCATGGTGGAACTCGCTTACATAGGGATCATGGATTTCAAAATCCGCATCATAATTTTCCAGCTGTGTAATTACACCCTCGATGGGGGATTCCCGCATATCCTGGATATCCTTTTTGTAGGCTGCCCCTAATAGCAGGATCTTTGCTCTGGATATGGCTACGCCTTGTTTGTTCAGCATTCGGATGGCGCGCTGGACTACGAACTCCGGCATGGCGATATTGATCTCGCCGGCCAGTTCGATCAGGCGGGTATGGAAATCATATTCCCGGGCTTTCCAGGTAAGGTAGAAAGGATCGATGGGAATGCAGTGTCCGCCCACGCCGGGGCCGGGATAAAAGGCCATAAAACCATAAGGCTTGGTCTTGGCGGCATCCACCACTTCCCAGATACTTATGCCCATACGGTCGCAAAGCACGGTCATTTCATTGGCCAGGGCGATATTGATATTGCGGAAAGTATTCTCATAGATTTTTTCCATCTCGGCAACCTCCGGTGAAGAAACCAAAGCTACCGGTGCATCCAGAATGCTTTCGTAGAAAAGCTTTGCTACTTCGTTGCAAGCAGGGGTCATGCCTCCAACTACTTTGGGAGTGTTGTGGGTTTTATAGGTCTCATTGCCCGGGTCCACACGTTCAGGCGAAAAGGCTATAAATACCGTTTCTCCCACTTTTAGCCCGGCTTTTTCGAGTTCCGGAACGATGATTTCTCGGGTAGTCCCGGGGTAAGTTGTGCTTTCCAACACCACCAGAGTACCTTCCTGCAGATGAGCTGCCATAGCTTTGGTGCTCTTTTCGATATAGGTGGTATCCGGTTGATGATAAAGATCCAGGGGAGTGGGAACGGCAATCAGTACCACGTTTACTTCCTGCATCCTTTGATAATCCGCGGTGGCTGAGAGTTTGCCCGCAGACACCACTTGCTTTAGATCTTCATCGGCAACATCACCAATGTAGTTTTCGCCCTTATTTACATGCTCAATTGCATATTTGCTTACTTCAAAACCAAGGACTTCATAGCCCTTTTTGGCGACGGTAACGGCCATCGGAAGGCCAACATAGCCCAATCCGACCACACCGATTTTTACACTTTTTTCTTGGATACTTTTTGCGAGTGACATCATACCTCCAGATAATTACTTGCGCATGAAAGATGGTTCAAAATTGAAATGATTGCGATGATCTCGGATAAGAGGATTGAATCTAAGGACATGGAATATCTGTGTTTACAGGCCGCTATAGCAGGGGTCTGTCTCTCTTTCATATCTGCTCCATCGCATTTTTTGCCAGATTTTTTGACTTGGGGATTTGTGTAAAGTTTTTTCTGTTTCCCTGCTTTTTTCCCGATTACCCACCGTCACGATGCGGTCACCTTGCCGTTACTTTTGTGACCACAAGGTAACGGCATCGTGATGATAACCAATGAGCAAAGACTGAGCTCAGCGCTACTACATTCTGGTTGGACA
>JALNYD010000395.1 GCA_023230025.1 Candidatus Cloacimonadota bacterium
CACAGCAACCGGCACATCAAAACCCTGTCAAAGCTATTACCTGATTATCGCCTTGAGGATTGGAGTTCTTTTGATTCCAGCCTCTATTCTGCAATCCGCTTTGAGAAGTATCTGATGTTTGTGATCCTGCTCTTTATGTTCATCATCGCCAGCTTCAACCTCACCGGCTCCTTGCTCAAGCTGATCAGCCAGAAGAAGCGGGAACTGGGTCTTCTGAAAGCACTGGGACTCGAGGATCGTGATTTGCGCAAGCTTTTCCTCTATCAGGGGCTCATGCTTTGCAGCCTGGGAATCATTCTGGGGCTTATGCTTGCCAGTCTGCTCCTGATTATCCAGGATCGCACCGGGTTGGTTAAACTTGACGATGCCATCGTGCTGCCAGTCAAGTTGCAGGTGGCGGATTTTATTCTGGTGATTATCGTATCTTATATCATAACAATCCTCAGCGTACAGCTTCCCCTACGTAAGCTAAAGAGTATCAACGCTGTGGAATTGATCCGAAGAAATATCTAAATATCCACGCAACGAGGTGAACATGAATCGTCAGGAAGCATTCCGTATTGCCATCGAGGCGGAAATCCGCTCGCAAAACCTATATAAGGCTCTGGCAAAAAGCTTTAAAAACCCAGAATCTGAACAGGTCTTTAACCAGCTTGTGCAATATGAAGAGTTGCATGAGAGCAAAATGCGCGAACTCTTTGCCAAAGAGTTTCCCGGAGTCACCCTGAATCTGATGGATGATCTGAACATGGAACTGAGGGGGGTGAAACTGGATGATCCCCAAGCAGTGCTGGAGTTTGCCATATCACGTGAAGAACTGGCGCAAAACATCTATCTGAAACTGGCCGAACAAACTCCCATGGGAGATACCAGGCAGCTTTTGCAAAGATTTGCTGCCGAAGAAGCCAATCACAAGGAAGTCCTGTTTGTTGAACTGGAACGCATCCACGGTATCTTGCAGTGGTATGATCCCAGCGAATTGAACGGCTTCATGGAAGATTAGTCTTTGAGCAGAGACCAAGGCGATATATTTGAAACTCAGGAGCGGGAGGATCGCAAAATCCCCCTGGCGGAGAAATTGCGCCCTCTCTCCCTGGAAGCGTTGCGAGGTCAACACAAACTGATCGCCAGTGATTCCCTGCTGGCACAGATGATCCGTAGTGGAGTGTATCACAGCTTTATCCTTTGGGGTCCTCCCGGCACCGGCAAAACCACCATTGCCAGGATCATCGAGCAAAGCACCCAACATCGCTTTGTCCACTTCAGCGCAGTATTATCCAGCATCAACGACGTAAAGGGCGTAATGAAGGATGCAGATTATGCCCACCGTCACAAAGGCGAGCGCAGCATCCTCTTTATCGACGAGATCCATCGCTTCAACAAATCCCAGCAGGATGCCTTTTTGCCCTATGTGGAAAGCGGTGCTATCATCCTGATCGGCGCTACCACGGAAAACCCCTCCTTTGAGGTGATCCCAGCGCTGCTTTCACGCTGCCATGTCTTTGTATTGGAAGCACTTGAAGCAGAGGACATCAGTGCGATTTTACAGAAAGGCTTTGCCGAATTGAATCTTGAACCGGATCCTGACGTGATCGCCTGGATGGCCGCCAATAGCGGCGGTGATGCCAGACGCGCCCTCAACGAACTTGAGCTGATCGAGCCCTATCTGAAGGAAAATCCTCATCCCGAAATCAAGGATCTATCCGCTGTCCTGGCCAAGAAGACCATGTTTTATGACAAAAACCGGGAAGAGCACTACAACCTGATCTCGGCTCTGCATAAGTCCCTGCGGGGCAGCGATCCCCAAGCAGCGCTGTATTGGCTGGCACGAATGCTGGAGGCTGGTGAGGATGCCCGTTATATTGTGCGAAGATTGATCCGCTTTGCCTCCGAGGATATCGGTCTGGCAGATCCCAATGCCCTGGTGCAGGCGATTGCTGCCAAAGATGCCCTGCTCTTCATCGGAATGCCCGAAGCCAGTGCTGCGCTTTCCCAACTCGTGATCTATCTGGCAACCGCCCCCAAAAGCAACAGCGCTGATGCCGCCTATTTTGCCGCCGCCTCTGATGCCAGATCAACCAGTCACTATGGAGTTCCGCTGCATATCCGCAATGCCCCCACCAAGCTGATGAAGAATCTGGATTATGGCAAGAACTACATGTATGATCACGATTTTGAACACCACTACCAATACCAGAAATACTTCCCTGATCAAATGCCGGAAAAGGAGTATTACAAACCAGGAGAGTTTGGCTTTGAACGAGACATTGCCAAGCGCCTGGAATGGTGGATGAAGCTGAGGAACAAGTAAACCGCTCTGCTGCTTGTGCCAGATCGGAGTTCAGCCCCCTCCCGGAGATTGCCTGACGTCACAGCACGTAGCTTCGGAAAGCCACGATACGAGCAGGTAGCTTCGGAAAGCTGCGATACGAGCAGGTAGCTTCGGAAAGCTTGCGATACGAACAGGTGCTTCGGAAAGCTTGCGATACGAGCAGGTAGCTTCGGAAAGCTTGCGATACGAGCACGTAGCTTCGGAAAGCTACGATAGTGCGCCTGTGCGCTTTGCA
>JALNYD010000397.1 GCA_023230025.1 Candidatus Cloacimonadota bacterium
CTTATAATACAAGCGAACATCGTTTGTGGGATGCGAGTTTGAGATAATGCAAATCTTCATCAAGACCTTTCCCCTTAACTTACATCGGGCTCCCACTAGCTTTTGTGTCAAGTGAAATCTTTGTTTTGGCATTCCCCCATTTTTTAATCCAGCCTTATCTTCAATTGCCAAAGATTTCGTCTTTCTTCATTGTGGTAGCACGGGTGACCTAGATTAGCATTACCTCCCCATTGCTTAAGACTATCTCAAAATCTGGCTCTTCGCGTTTTACCAAGGTATATGGATAGCTTAAGAATTCTGGTATGCAATCCATAAACAAGTTTCTTTTCAAGGTATTCAATAGGCAATGCTATTCAATGAGGATACTGTTTGTTCGGATGCTATTGTAACCAAACACTCTTTTGTGATGATACTTCAAGTCTATTAGATTACTTATTAGTAATTCTTGTGGTATGTCCTTCTTTATCATGCTTTCGCTGTACCTACGATTACTGCTGTTGCAAGTCAGCAAACTTAGCATAGACTCTATCAGTCGTTAGCTGCTCTCCATTATACACAAGCCTTGCCGCTTGTTCCAGTAATCTCGATCTGGCTTCAACAAATCGAGTGAAATCCTGCTCAATTTTAGCTTTAGTTTCCTGGCTGTCAAAGTCAGAATAGTCCATACTAAGCTCTTTAATAGGAATCAAATGACTTCGTAATCTTCTATCTCTTTCAATTTCACCAAGATCGCAATTCTCAGCTCTTTCCAACAAATACTGCATTGGGTTTTTATCTGAGATTGTGCGGTTCGTTCTCCAGGATATCAATGCACAATTAACAGCGCTAAAAATCCTGTTGTTTGGCAAATCGGCTTTGCCCAGTAATGCTGCGGGGAACAAGTGATGGTACTCTCTGCTCAGGACGCTTTGTTTGGTGGCAGGGGTGTTGTCTGCGATATCATAGGCACCGCATTTTATCTGAAGAGCCAAGAGGCCTCTGCCTAATATTGTTCTGTTTTTTGCCCAGGCTGCATCGATAATGATCTCTTTCACTGGCGCAGGATACTCATATTCGTTGAAGATAGGGATATCTTTGTACTCTCCTTTACCAAGCATGTAATCCCGTATCTTGCGGAAATCTGTTAAAGAATTCGTGGTAGTTGCCTTCTCATACCTGTCTGTAAGAAATGCTCTCCATAGATATTTTTTGAGTAGATACCTGGCATTGCCAAGTTGATCTGCATTGGTTGGAAGGTATTTAGTAAGGGCTGCAAGTACTGGTAACGCGGTGTACGATGGAAGTCTCTTTTCATCGTATATATGCTCTTCTTCCAGTAGATCTACCATCTTGGTAAAGCAACTCACTAACTCATCCCACTCAGATACTAACTGCCTATAATTGATGTTTACATAGCCAGCCTGGCTTGGGATGATATCTTGCAACAAAGCCACTGTGTCTAAAACCAGATCCGGCAGATCAGCATAATCTTTTGCCTTAGGGACTTTAACCGCTAGCGAATCCACCAGTTCATGCAGTGATGTTTCCGCCGCATCCTCAACCAATGCAACCACAATGTCATAAGCAGTTAGTTTAACAGAACTGGTATTAAGTTTGATGAACACATCCAAGGCAACATGTTTTTTTGTGGTGGACGGAAGTTCTAAAAATGGCAGATTAAAATGCTTGATTCTCTCACGCAGTGCATCGATCAGATCATCAAGAAACTCCCGCATTTCAATATCCTCAGGTGCTGCTGCTTTTAGCCACGCTTTCTTCTCTTTGGAGATATCATCGGGGCGGAGTAAATGAACTGGGATCAATCCCCTTTCCCAACATTCTTTGGCATCATTGACCCACATAGGATATCTACTGCCTTTTCTCTCGTAGATTGCTTGTGCTACCACCTCAATCTCATTAGCTTGCAGATAATCAGACGGATTGACATTGAAATCAATGGTCGATTTATCTATTGAAACGAGAAAGGTCCGGTTATCATATAGATTATAAAGGCTCTTCCACATTGCTGTTAAGCGTTGTTGCCCATCCAGCAACTGCTCTGTAACGTTTCTTCCATCTTGTGGAGTCCCGGCTAAGTGTTTGCTTCTAAACTGCTCAGGTCCATCAACTCTTAAAATGAGAGCTGCCCCTGTAGGTAAGCCTCTTAACATGGATCGCAATAAGTTTGATACTTCGTTGTGTGTCCATGCTTCATCTCTCTGGAATCTTGGTAGGGTTAACTGACCTAATTCGATTAGGCTAAACCATTTGTATAAAGGTCGGTTGTATGCTTGCATTTTCTAACCTCTCGAAAATATTCTATGTTGCGCCACAATTTAGCGACTAATAGATATGACTCTGTGTTCGTTTCCACAATGTGTCCGAAAAACTCATGATACAAGCTTTAAGACAGGTATAAGTTCTCACCCAAACCTGCAAATCGGTATCACGTGTCTCGGTGGTCGTATTAGTTTATGAGGCAAAGAGATAGATAAGACTGGCTTTGGATTGTGTCACAGTGGTCTTTGGACGTTTCTGGACGTATTTATATCACGATTATTGCAAAGTCAAGCTGATTTTGGA
>JALNYD010000398.1 GCA_023230025.1 Candidatus Cloacimonadota bacterium
AAGCCACTATCTATGGCGATGAACTGCTCATGACCTCCATGGCCCAAATGCAAAATATCGCCCGCTTCTCAAATGTCGATACCCTCAAAGGCGCCACCAAAGCCGCCATCGGCCTCTCCGCCGCCTTCGGTATCGATCTCGCCACCGCCATGGACCTCATCGGTAAAGCTGCCGCAGGAAATACCTCCATGCTTGGCCGCTACGGTATCGTCCTGGATGAAACCGCATCCCAAGCCGAAAAGTTCAACCAGGTTGTCTCCATTGGGTCCGGATATTTCAGCATCGCCGAAGAACAAGCAACCTCCTCCATCGGCGCTATTACTCAGCTCAAAAATGCCTGGGGAGACCTCCAGGAAATCCTCGCCGAAGGCATCGTCCCCCTCCTCTCAGACCTCGCCAATGCCCTGAAACCCGTAATCGAAGCCGCTGGCGCCATGGGAGCCGAACAAAGAAACATCACCATGGGACTGATCATTATGAACGCCCTAGTTGTTAAACACACTCTTGCTGTAATGGCAAATCGCGCCGCATTTGCTGCGTTAACCATCCAACAGCAAACTTACATCGCGTCCGTGATAGCTACCGCTGCTACACTTAAAGGCGTTACTCTTGGCGTAGTATCCTTCTCTTCAGTAATGAAGGCCTTAGGGGCAAGCATGATGGCTGCTGGCAGAGCAGTTCAGGGCTTTCTCGCAAGCATAGGTCCTGTCGGCTGGATAATTATCGGAATCACCGGGGCTTATGCTGCATTAAACGCAGTCTTTAAGGTGAATACAAAACTGATGAAGGAACAGATGGATGTGGAGCGCCAACGCCTTGAACAGGAAAAGGAAAGAGTGTCCGGTCTACAAAATGAGGCAAAAGAGACCGTTAAGCTCGCGGAGCGATATCAAAAGCTTGCTGAGCAGTCCAATAAAAGCGCCAAAGAACAGAAGGAACTCTCCACCATACATAACAAGCTGTCTTCAAGATATCCTCAGCTTATAAACTCGACAGACGGGTTTAGCAAAAGTCTAAATGGAGTTAAAGAGGCTGCTAAAGATGCCAAAAAGGCTATAGCAGAGCTTAGCGGAGAGCAGTGGAAGCTGGATCTTCAACTGATTAAAAACCAAGTGGAAAGCACCAGGATCAACGTGTATGATGCAATGGTGAAAAACTTTAACTGGCGGGATATCTGGTTGAGCCCTGAGCGTGGATTAGCGCTGGAATCGGTGAAGAATGACATGAATACTCTGCTGAATAATGACTCTAGTGTATTGACAGATGCCTACCTTAGTAATCTGTCCAAGAGATGGGACGATTTTGGCAAACAAAGGGATAAATTCAATAAGAAGGAACAAATAGAGTTGCAGAGGGGTGCGCTGATGGTTAAGGCAATGATTAGTTATCGCCAGCGCTACAATGCACTCTTGCGAGAGGGTCCCCAAAGTGGTGATGAAGATGGCAGATCAGCACAACAGGCTGGAGACGGGAATAATGAAGTCGATATGATCATGCGAGAGATCGAGGAGTATCGCACCTTGAGAAAAGCAAACTTTGACGAGGAGCAAGGGGAGATTGCTCTGCTACGGCGTGATTATGCCGAGAAGCTGAAAATCGTGGCCGGAAATGCAGCTGCTGAAGGCGATTTGAAAGAGAAGCGAGACATGGAAATCAGCAAGATTCAGGCGAAGTATCAGGAGCAGAGGGAGAAGGACGAGGCTACTCATTATGAAAAGCTAAAGTTCTTTGCTGAAGGGTATTATGATTGGAAGCTGAAGCAGATCGAGTCAGAAGCGGAGAAAGCTGGAGCGTCAGAGGCGTGGAAGCGTGAGCAGATCGAGCAATTGAACAAAGATCGGTCTGAATGGGATAATCGGGCTATCAAAGCATTTGAGGAGAAGTATAGTGCCGAAATGAGCCATTTGGCTGAGTTACGTGACCTTGGGCTGGCGACCTATTCAGAAGTGGCGGAAAAAGCATGGGAATATTATGATACTCTAATGGCAATCGTAGAGGCGGATGGGGTAGTATCGGAAGAAGAAAAGAAGCTTTTGGAAATGTATCGCAAGCGGGGTCAGGCGGCTCAATTGGCGGTCAATCGCGACTCTGATCTCGCTGCATACTATGATGAAGTGAGGTTCCTGGATTCCTCCTACTACGCTTGGAAAAAAGCCCGCATCGAGGAGGATGTCCGCCTCATGGATATCTCCGAAGAGCAAAAAACTGCCCTTATCAAAGCCAAACTCGATGCCCTAAAGCTTGAAATGCAGGATTTCTATCCGGATAAATCACTCTTCAATCATTTCCTTGATTCACTCGATATCCCCACCGAGCATCAGGCAAAGATCATCAGCTCCTTTCAGTTCCTGGCAAATCAGATATCTTCCATCTGGAGCCAGTTGTATAGCAATCTGGCATCAAATAGAGACCAATCTCTTGCGGATCTGGAGCATAGAGCCAAGAAAGAGCGCAAGACGGATGCTTGGCTAGCCAAAGAGAAGGATCGCATCAATGAAGAATACGAGAAAAAACACAGATCACTAAAACGCACAGAACAGAAGATGCAGA
>JALNYD010000062.1 GCA_023230025.1 Candidatus Cloacimonadota bacterium
TGGATCTGGGAAAGAACTTCACTCTGGATCTTGGCTTTGGTTATGCTTTCCGGGATTATGAAGCTCTGGATCTCTTTGGTGATGCTTATTACAATGACAAGATTTACACCGGGTCAAACAGCTATGAGCTGTGGCCTACTTCATACATCAATCTTCAAAACCGTGGTTGGGATAATCCCGACAAGGTAAAAGAGAATTACATCACCCTCAACGCCGGCCTCTCCTTTGGCTGGTAATAGAACAGGGGTAGTTATGCATAAATACTTTGTTTTGGCTCTGCTGCTTGCAGCACTGAGTCTGGCTTTTGCCGAAGACCTCCGTCTGGACATAATGTGGTCAAACGACGTCCATGGCGGAATAGACCGGGCGCAAGCCACTTTCATGAATCCGGAGTTCCCACCCCAATTAGGAGGGGGAGCTTCAGCGGCAACTTTGATCAAGCAAGTTCGTTCCTGGGAAACTCCCAACCGGCAGTCGCTGCTGGTTGATGTGGGTGATTTTTTCCAGGGCCGGCCAGTGGGAACCGTCACTCAGGGCCGAGCTGTAATTGAATACATGAATTACATCGGCTATGATGCCATGACCGTCGGAAACCATGAGTTTGACATTCTGCAGGATGATCTGGAAAAAACCCTCGAACTGGCCAATTTCCCAATTCTCACCTGCAATGTGATTGATAAACGCACAGGGAAGCTACCCTGGTATGCCTTCCCCTACACAATTGTCAACCGCATGGGTTTGCGCATTGGGCTTTTGGGATTTACCACTACCGATACAGAAAAGATGAGCTTCCCGGAAAACATCAAGAACATCACTTTCCTGGATGAAAAGGAAACTGTAAGCAAGTATGTGAAGATTCTGCGTGAAGAAGAACTGGTGGATCTGGTAATCGTGATAGGCCATGCAGGATTGCCCTATGAGGTGGAATCAACATACCTCAGCCGCTACGATGCCCAGGGAAATCCCAAATATGAACGGCGTACAGCCCATTGGGGTTGGGATGCTCAGGAAATAGCCCGGGAAGTGGAAGGTATTGATTTGTTTATCGGTGGCCATATTCACAAGGGAATACCCAAACCCTGGATTGATCCCTATACGCACACCATGGTGATTCAAGGTTATGCTTATGGCTCAAATCTGGGCTTGTTGACCCTCACCATTGATCCTGAAACCAAAACGATTACCGGTTATGAATCCCCGGCCCTCCGCGAAGGTAGCATGATTACTCTATTTGAAGATCAGTTCATTCCAGATCCCGTAGCGATGGAAATGATCGAGGCTCAGGTGAAAGAAGCGGAGAAAGGCATGGATGAAGTGGTGGGGTATGCCGGAGTGCATCTATCCCGCACCAATGTTGATGCTCAATCTCCCATGGGCAATACTATCGTTGAATCCATGAAATACATGGTGGATGCGGATTTCTCATTCCTGAACCTGGGTGGAGTTCGCGCAGAAATCAAATATGGTCCGGTTACCTACCGTGACATCTTCCAGGTGATGCCATTTGATAACATGGTAGTGAGTTTCACCTGTGATGGAGAGTTCTTGCGCCGGATCATCGAGACTCGTGTGGAGGGTTCCCGCGCCGGATTGATCGTTGCGGGAGTAAATGTTGTTTATTCCAAAGAGCGTCCCAATTTTGACCGCGTTACCAGCTTGAAGATTGGTGGGCAGCCCTGGGATCCCAAGAAGACTTATAAAGTGGTTACCACAGACTTCCTGATGCAAGGTAATGCCGGATTGAACCTGCTGATGAATGTCCCTGAGGAAAACATCACCTATCATCAGATAAATCTCCGGGATGCGATTGTGCATTACTTCAAAGAGAACTCTCCGGTAAACATCAAGATTGATGATCGCTGGAAACGCGATGATAATGCCAAACAAAGCCCAGAGATGCTGCCATGAAGATCGGGATTCTGTATCACTCTGAAACAGGGAATACAGAGCGCTTTGCGCAATCTCTGGCTGATGCCATGATAAAAGCAGGACACACTGTAAACAGCACCAAGTTGCAGACCGTGAATCCTGTCAAGAAGGCATCAGTGCGAGATTCTCAAACGATAAACTTCAGCAATCTACCGGATCTCAGTAGCTTTGATCTGATCCTCTTCGGTGGACCGGTTTGGGCTTTTGGGCCTTCACCGGCGATTATCGCCGCGATCAAACAATGCTCTGGATTGCAGGGCAAATCCGCAATGCCTTTTGCTACAATGGGCTTTCCAATCAGGTTTTTGGGAGGTACGTCAGCTCTGCATCAGATGAGCAAGGAGCTTGCTGCAAAGGGAGCCAGAGTGTTACCAGGGAACGTTTGTCGCCAGATGATGAACAAGCTGGAAAGTGACATCGGAGTGGCTGTCCACAGCATCCTTAACCGCATTAAGTAATAGTCAATTAGATAAGACATCATGGCCTTGCATTGCGCAGGGCCTTTTGTTTTGGGATGTACAGGAGCTCGCCGAAGCGCTCATTGCCTCATCAGGAGTAATATCGTGTTTAGTTTGAAATGACATAATCCATGCCCAGCCCACCACCCAATATTGTATGGGGCTCCGCTCCATGCCCCGGCAAGATTATGTCATTTCAAAGTGGAAACTGCATAATAGGAAAAAGGCTGCCCGAAAGCAGCCTTGATGGATGTATTTCTAATGCTTGATGGTTAGGATTCGATTACTTCTACATTGGCACGGGGCAGACTGATCTTGGTGCCATCATCAAACTCAGCTTCCATAATGCGCACCAGGGTTTCGGATTCTACCATGGTGAGCTCTTCCGGAAGGGCAGTGACTTTGGCTATGCGGCCAAAATGAGGCTGACGGATTATCCGCACCAGGGTCCCAATCTCCAGGACGGGCAGGCTTGCTTCTTTGGAAACGAGCTCATTCTCATCAAAATCCAGAGGGATAATGATTTCCGGACGGATCACTCCGGCACGAATCTGGGTATGTCCATGAACGGAGGCTTTTTTACCATCAAATTGCTTGAGCAGATTGAAGGTCTTATCTGCCATTTTAATCTTGCCAAATCCCTCGGTGCAGATGATAGTGATGCCAACGTTTTCATGTCCGGTAATGGCGACTCCGATATCATAACCGAGAAGCTTTTTGATATCCTGATCGTCGATCCCGCCGGTGATAATGGCTTTTACCCCGTGTTTGCGGGCAATATCAATCACAAAGAAGGGAACGAAGCTCCCAGCTACTAAGATTTTATCCCGGCAGCTATCGTCGATCTTTCCGGCATCCAATTCGTCATCTGGAGTATCGGCAAGCATTTTGAGCTCGCCCAGAGTTTCGTCACCAATTCCAAAGATCCCCTGAATATAGGCACTCTTGTTTTCGATGACCACGCCTTCGCCTTCGATAACCTCGGTTACCATCCCATCCAGAAACGCTTTCACTTGCACAGGGATCCGTGGTTCACGCAGCAAAACCTGTCCGGTTACTGCGGATATGTTTTCCACTTCACCATCGACAGGAGAACGTACTTCACTCTTGAAAAGACCCAGTCCAAAGAGTCCTTTATTCTCTGCCAGCACGGTTTTTTTGGTAATCTGATCTCCGGGTTTGATCTTGATATATTGTAACAACTGGGCAGGTGTAACGCCCAATTTGTTGGCCAGGTTGAAGGGAACTACTTTTCCAGGCAGGAGGGTTTGCGCAACCACGTCATCGCCTTTGACCTTGGCACCTTTTTTGACTAGAACCTCTCCTTTGAGAGGCAGAATGCGCTCTTTGCGCAGGATGATGCTATCGGTAACGGTTAATCCGGCAGAATATGCTTGTCCCATTGTTCCTCCTATACCAGAATATCTTCGGGATACGCGTCAAGTTCTCGCATCCACTTTTTGAGTGATTGGATTCGCTCAGTTTTCTCTTCGGGCAGAGCGAATGGTTGACGTCCCCGGGTGTCGATCACAATACCCACTGTGCCGCCGTGAAGCTCGATTTCCAGTTCTTTTGCCTTTTCGCTGTTCAGGGTGAGGCCGCCCCGGGTTTTCAGGGTGGCTTTTGCAACTTGATCAACGGGGCAGGGAATCAGGCGCAGCTCGCCAAAGGGGATATCTTCTTCAAACTTCTTTCCATCGGGTAAATCAAGCTTGACATATAGGGCTGGTTTGCCATATTTACCTTTGCCAACAGGGGCTACGCAACTTCCCAGATATACCATGCAGTCTTTGCGGAACACTTCTGTGGCGGCTTTGGGGCTGATTTCAGAGAGAACGCCCAGATGTGGCATCATAAAGATGCTATCGACGGCTAAACGGGTGATTCCTTCCGGGAGGAAGGCGTCAATCAGCATCATCACAGTCTGATTGCGGCGCGGAGCATGTGAAAGCACTCCACCGCTGCCTACCAGTAGGTTCAGGGTCATCAGATTGACGATTGTTGCTCCCGAGGTGGATTGGCTGAATGCTTCAGAGATGTCACGTTGTTTCTGCATACCCTTGAGGCTGCTGGCAAACTCCTTGTGTTGTTCAAAAGCGAGGCGCAGAGCTTCCTTGGCAATGGCTTGTTCCAAAACCAGTTCCTGCAACAGTGATGGTATCGTCGTGGGGCGGATCATCTTGTTTTTGATCATGTTTCGAAGTTCGCTTTCATCCAAATCAAAGGGAACCCAACGCATGATGTTTTTCAGACCACTGGAGGCCAGCACATTGGAAATACTATAACTCATACCCAGGTTTGCACTCACGGTACGGTTGAAGATATACTCTTCGGTGAAAACGCTGAATACGTCAGTAGTGGCTCCACCGATATCCACACCTACAACTTCAATCTGCTCGTCTTTGGCGATTGTTTGCATGATGTTGCCTACCGCAGCGGGAGTTGGCATAATGGGAACCTGCTGCAGATCCGGTCCTTTGGTCCATTCCATCAATTTGTTATAGCCAGGAGCTTGCTGCATCACGTGTTCCATGAAAATGTCATGAATCTTGTCCCTGGCAGGTCCCAGGTTTTCAGTCTCCAGCTTTGGTCGCAGATTATCAGTGATGATCAGATCAACTTTCTTGGCGAGAGTGTTTTTGATTTCTTCCTGAGCCTCAACGTTACCGGCATAAATTACAGGAAGCTTGTAAGAGGAACCCAAACGAGGCTTGGGATCGGCGCCTGAAACCAGCTCTGCCATTTCCACTACGTGCTTGATGGTTCCGCCATCTTCACCACCTGCCATCAGGATCATATCCGGACGCAGGTGACGGATGCGTTCGATCTTCTCGTGGTTCATACGTTTGTCGTTGCTGGCGATCAAGTCCATCACGATGGCACCTGCACCAAGGGCTGCGCGTTCGGCACTTTCCCCGGTCATGGAGGCTACCACACCAGTAACCATCATCTGCAAACCACCACCGGCTGAAGAAGTGGATACATAGGCATCAACGCCCACATCGCCTTTGCGGGGGATGATAAAGTTTCCATCTTCCATGAACTTGATGTTGGGATTGTTGTACTTCAGACGTGCCAGTTCCTCAAGCTCCTGAGTGGCGTTGATCACGCCTTTGGTCACGTCATTCAGGGGGGCTTCCACAGTGGTGGGAGCTTCACCACGGATGGTTTGGCGATATTCGCCATCAACGTATTCGATCAAGATCGCCTTGGTGGTCGTGCTGCCACAGTCAGTAGCAACAATGCGCGTAAGGCGTTTTTCATCGTATTGCATATATCCTCCGCTTATTCAGCTTTATTCTTGGATTTAAAGATTCTTGATAATCTGGCTTTCCAGAGATTCTTCCGGCGTTTACTCTTCAATCTGGCTTCAGCCCGGCGTTCCCGGTTCAGCTCTTCATCCAGCTCGTCAATGCGTTTCACCAGAGCTTTGATGTTCTCTTCCTTTTGGATCATCAGGGCAAAACGCTGATACTTTTGGGAATCAAAGATGATCTCGGCAAAAGGAAGCACGAAATACATGGCTTGACTGCCAATGCTGTGCAGGGGATGCAGGGATTCGATCAGCATAATCCCTGCCGGGGCCAGACCTCTGACAGCGATGAAGCGCGCTACTTTCTCGATCAATTCGTGAGCTTCTTCGTTGCTGATACTGGTTCGTATTTCCTGATATTCGTAAGCCATAATAATTACGCCCTGCAGGCTGTCAAGCCCAAGACTTTGGCAGCTCCAGCCTGATGCAGGCTTTTACTTATCTCGTTGAGTGTGCTTCCGGTGGTAAACACGTCATCAACCAGGATGATTTGTTTCCCGTTTAAGGATTTGTTCGGATATGCCCGGAAGGCACCTTGCAGGTTGTGCAGCCGTTGATCTTTATGCAGCATAGTCTGGCTGGCTGTATAGCGACGGCGTTTCACCGCTTTGATATATTTAATCCCTGTCAGTTTAGCGATTCTACGGGCTATCAGTTCGCTCTGGTTATAGCCTCTTTCGCGCTTTCTGACCGCATGCAGGGGTACTGCAGTGATGTAATCGCTTTGTTTATAATGGGCGTCATTGTTTACAAAAGCAGCCATGCCTGAGGCCAGAAATCCAGCTCCTCTAGTGTGTTCTCTGTACTTGAGGTTGTGGATCAAATCGGTGAGGGGAGACTCATAATAAAATACCGAATGAGATCGGTCAAAATCATACTTAAACTCACTGCAGGCAGGACAAACACCGTCTTCCATGGCTAACCCGCATTTGGGACAGCCATTTGGGGGAATCAGCTTGATCCTGGCCTGGCAAGAGGGACAGAGAATCGATTCGGCATCCAGCAAGCTCTCGTGGCAGCCGAGACATACAGGCGGGATCAATAGATTAATTCCGGCCATCAAAGTATCTTTCAAGAGCTTGAAATATCTTCCGGCCATCCTGACTGCTCACACTATCTGTGGCTGCACGTTCGGGATGTGGCATCATCCCCAACACATTGCGTTTTGTATTTATGATCCCGGCAATGTTGTCAATCGCACCATTGGGATTGTCCTGATATTCACCCTGGACATCGCAATAACGGAACAAGACCTGATCGTTGTCCTGAAGGCTGTTCAAACCGGACTCGTCGATGAAGTAATTGCCTTCTTTGTGGGCAATTGGTATATCCAAAATAGTACCTGGCTCTATTCCTTTACTGAAGGGACTATTTGAAGTTTCCACCCTGATGAACTGGTGTTTACAGATAAACTTCAGATCAGAGTTCATCAGTAGCGTTCCGGGAAGTAAACCGGTTTCGGTCAGGATTTGAAAGCCATTGCAAATCCCCATCACCAATCCTCCGCGATTGGCAAAAGCCAGCACTTCATTAACAATGGGTGAAAAACGGGCTAAAGCTCCGCAACGCAGATAGTCTCCATAGGAAAAACCACCCGGCAGGATCACCAGGTCGGGATCTTCAAGATCATGATCCTTGTGCCAGATCAGCTTAGCATCATGTGCTCTGCTCTTGAATACTTCATAGGCATCATGATCGCAATTTGAGCCGGGGAAAGTGATCACGCTTACTCGCAACTTAGCACTCCTGCAATTCAAAGTGATAGGTTTCGGTATTGGGATTGGCCAGGAGGCTATCACAGATCTTTTCAACCTGTTTTGCCGTTTCGGTTTTATCGTTGCTATCAAAGCGGATTTCGATGTATTTGCTGATTCGGGTTTCATGCACTTGATTGAACCCTAAGTTGTGCAAGGAATTAGTAACTGCCTTTCCCTGCGGATCAAGCACGCTGGGCTTGAGCTGAACGAATATCTTAGCTATAAGCATGGCACTTCCAGTAATTATTTCTCAGAATACCAGCATTTGAAGCAAGGTGATTTAGTCAACTGATTTATTTGCGGGAGATTAATACCCTGAACTTATGATCTGACCCTGCTCGCCGGATAGCTTTCTGATGTATCTAAGCTACCTGAAAGCGGATCGGGACTGGATTCAAAAAAATGGAGCTATCCGCGGTCATAGGGATAGCTCCGAAACAAAGTAGGCTGAGTTTCTATTTGAGCAGGATCATTTTGCGGCTGGCGCTGTATTTACCTGCCTGGACTTTGTAAAGATACAGGCCTGCAGCGCAGAGATTCCCTCTGCTGTCCAGACCATCCCAAACTATCTGGTGTTCACCAGCTCCTTTGGCGCTAAGGTTCATTCTCTTGACCAATTGCCCCTTGATATTGAAAATCTCCAGGTCCACAGGAGATTCATCACCAAGTTTGTAGCTGATGGTAGTATTGGCTCTAAACGGATTGGGAACATTCTGAGCGAGTTGAAGCAGGGGCGTTTGCTCCGCTACATGGTCAGTAATAGCCACAGGTTCTGACAGAGAATAGGCATAGAGACTCACGAAATCTTTTTCATTCCAGCTGAATAAATCGCGGTAACACTCAGCGCTTAGGATTACACATTTATTGTTGACCTTAGCCGTGGCAAGATCATAGAATTGTTTGCAACCAATGACCCGTGAATCCAGTTGCTCTCCTTCGGGACTGAAAACGGTGTTGACTAACTTGATTAGTGAGCTTTCAAAATGATCAAGATGAACAAATGAGAGAGTGCCGTTATCATACTCTATCAAAGACTCGGAGAAGTAATATCCATATCCACCCGGTAGAGCTAAGCTTTGCGCAAATAGCAGATTCCCCTCTGTATCTATTTTCTTCAAATACCAAGTCTGATCGGACAAGTAGTAAGAAACATATATTGAGTCTGAGAAAAGCACAGCAGAGATCTCTGGGTATGAACTGCCATCATCAGCAATTGTAAGCCCGGAATTACCCCAGAGTAATTCTCCAGTTGCACTGACCTTTTGCATTATCATATACATTCCGGTTACATTAAAACGCCAGACCAGAGTAAATAAATCATCCCCGATCACTCCCACTTTCAGGATTTTCTCGTGGAAGCTATTGTGTTCATCATCCAGTAGTGTGATTCCATTTTCTGGCCAGCCCGGGCTGCTACTGCCATCTGCTTGAAGCGACAGCACCTGGATATGGTTTACACCAGTGCCGCTATCCTCTACCTTGATCAGAAGGTAGTTGTTAACTGATTGGACACTCTCGATGCCGCTACTGGGTACATCATATATGGTGATCCCTTCGCTTCCCCAAATTGCTTCACCGGATTCTATCTTCTGTCCTTTGACAATCATCCTGTAAGATGAGTTGGCATAGTAATCGATCCAGTAGATCAAGCGCGCATTGCCATCAAAAGATATGGTCAGGCCAAGATTCAATTGATTCTGACCAATCAGTATTCCATTTCCCGGATACAGCAAGTTGCCATTGGAATCAATCTCCTGCAGGAATGCTGCATCTGTACCATCGTCGGAGTAACACTTCCATACTACGGTAAGTGTGTTTTGTGGACTCACTGCTGCTGCGATAATTGAGCAATCATCGGCATCCATGGGAATCTCAATCCCGTTTCCCATAAATATGGGGTTGAGGTATTCATCCAGGACCTGATAATATAGCTTAGGCCCGATACCTCTGTCATCACTCCAGATGCAGATGCTGCGATCTCCCAAACTGTGAAACTCTGAGAGACGTGCAGTTCCAGAAAGCTTCGAGTTTATTGGCAGCCCATATTGAGGTAAAAGAGCAGTGGCAGAGGGATCAAAGATCTGCCTTTTCAAAGCTACCTGATCTCCCTGATAATCCTTCCATACTATCATTACCAGATTGTCCAGGCAGATTAATCGCTGACATTCCTTCATCTGAGTATCTGCGGAGATGGGCGTTGAAGGATTGCTGACTGAGCCCAAAGCATCTACCTTGAATAGCTTAAGCTCGTAATCTGTGTAATCACTTCGGACAATACAAGAAATCCAGCAGTTTCCCTCAGCGTCAATCAGCATATAGGGATCCATAATGGTATCCGAATCACCATAAACTACATTTAAGGAATCCCCCCAAACTTGTTCCAGATTTGCATTCAGCCTGAACGCTATCACACTAAATGGGAGCAATTGTGGAGCACTGTCAAGAATGGAGGAGCCAAAGAATCCCCCATCTGGTGTAGCTCGAAATTGAATATTAGTGATGTAGCCACCACTATTGAAGAACTCCAGAGGTTCGTCATACAGCAAACTACCATTGGTATCTACCATTTGCAGCTGCAATGGCTGGCTGGAATAATCGAGCTTGGAATAAAGCAGCAATCTTCCGTCACTTGCCGGGCAGATCATTGTAGCATAAGGTATAGCTGCAGTGTCATCAAACATTGGATAGCTGCCAACAACATTTCCAGTGCTATCCACCTTGAAGATATAAGGGGGCACCTGAAATCTGGCTATATTTATGATTAGATTCTGGGCACTATCGATGAGCAATTGTTCTATGTGATAGGATTGAGGAATCTCAAAATTCGCCTGAGCAGTCCAAATGTTGTTGCCACTGTTATCCAAGTTTACACCCTGGTAAATCCTGTCACTACCATAATCACTATGATAAACAGCATAAGCGCCACCTATGTTGTTTGCACAAATCATGGCATCGGGGAATTTATAATCATGACACTCACCAACTAATATACCGTCATTCTGCCACATAAACTGACCTGAAGCATTAATCTTCTGGATTCTGGCATCTACGTAATATTCCCCAATCTGTGTCTGGTAAAACAGGATCACATTGCCATCACTGCTGGCTTCCACCTGCAGGAGTTTGATGGGATTGACTGACAGGGAAATGCAAAGAGGTTCACCAAACATGGCATAACCCAAATTGTTGTATCTCATAGCCATGAGTTGTCCATCCGGATCATCAGGTTCGCTCCAGAATACCCAGTTTCCCGCAATGGAGTCATTCAGCACATTGCCATAAAAACGGATGTTATGGGATCTTCGGATTTCGGTGACTGGTAAGGCTAACAACAGTATTGAAAGTGATAATAATAGTAATACACAACAAAAACGTTTCATCGGAGACTCCTTTAATTGGTTGAATACATGACATTCAGGCCATGCACTGATTCCATGGAAACACAAGGAATTCCATGCAATAATTGTTCCACGTTCAGGGGTATTCGAGAGATTATTTCGTGTTTAGTTGGAAATGACATAATCCATGCCCAGCCCACCACCCAATAAAGACCGTTGAATAATCAATGTCACTAGCGACAGAGCTTGTGCAATGACTTAAAACCGTAGCATTGTCCCTCTAGTCCCATCGGGACGACAGTTCAGATAGAGAAAGGCAATGATGCGCCATCCGAGTCCCATCGGGACGACAGTTCAGATAGAGAAAGGCAAGGATTCACCATCCGAGTCCCATCGGGACGACAGTTCAGATAGAGAAAGGTAATCCCTTCACCGCATGAGTCCCATCGGGACGACAGTTCAGATAGAGAAAGGCAATGATGCGCCATCCGAGTCCCATCGGGACGACAGTTCAGATAGAGAAAGGTAATGATTCGCCATCCGAGTCCCATCGGGACGACAGTTCAGATAGAGAAAGGCAATGATGCACCATCCGAGTCCCATCGGGACGACAGTTCAGATAGAGAAAGGCAATGATTCGCCATCCGAGTCCCATCGGGACGACAGTTTAGATAGAGAAAGGTAATGATGCGCCATCCGAGTCCCATCGGGACGACAGTTTAGATAGTTATATCCATGTCTATCTTCTGATTAGCTATATCTAAACTGCCGTCCCGATGGGACTAAGATGACTGTACGGCGCACGTTTCTATCTAAACTGCCGTCCCGATGGGACTAAGATGACTGTACGGCGCACGTTTCTATCTAAACTGCCGTCCCGATGGGACTCGGATGACTGTACAGCGAACGTTTCTATCTAAACTCACGTCCCTGATGGGACTCAAAACGCTATGTCACACAAGC